>NZ_JASCPN010000022.1:0-68646 GCF_029960155.1 Pseudomonas sp. PS01300
GGCCTTGCCGGCGAAACAGGCGCTGCGCAATACCGGGTACCGCAGCGCTTTGTTCGCCGGCAAGGCCGGCTCCTACGGGAAAAATGCTCAGGCAATGGTGCCCAACAGCTTTTCCCATTCCTTGTTTTCTTTCTTCGACACACCACCCAGCAGGTCCAGCGCCTGGCGCAGGCGGTAGCGGGTCAGGTCCGGCCCGAGGATCTCCATCGCATCGAGCACCGACACCGAGCTGGCCTGGCCGGAAATCGCGGCGAACATCAGCGGCATCGCGTCACGCAGCTTGAGCTCAAGCGCCTCGACCACCGCCTGGATGCAGCCGGTGATGCGATCCTTCTCCCACTGGCGCAGCCCCTCGAGCTTCCACAGGATCAGCTGGATCACCTGGCGTACCTGGTCGGCCGACAGTTTCTTGTGCTCGAACAGCTTGGCGTCGAGCTTGAGCGCACCTTCGAAGAAGAACCCACCCAGCGGCGCAATCTGGCTGAAGGTCTCTACCCTGCCCTGCACGTGCGGCGCGATCTTCATCATGTAGTCGCTGTTGAACGCCCATTTCTGCACGCGCGCGGCAAACTCTGCGACAGGCAGCTCACGCAGCCACTGGCCGTTGAGCCACGACAGCTTCTCGATGTCGAAGATCGGGCCGCCCAGCGACACACGCGACAGGTCGAAGTGCTCGACCATTTCGGCCAGCGAGAACTTCTCGCGCTCGTCCGGCATCGACCAGCCCATGCGGCCCAGGTAGTTGAGCATGGCTTCAGGCATGAAGCCCATGCGCTCGTAGAAGGTCACCGAGGTCGGGTTCTTGCGCTTGGACAGCTTGCTCTTGTCGGGGTTGCGCAGCAGCGGCATGTAGCACAGGGTTGGCTGCTCCCAGCCGAAGTACTCGTACAGCTTGATCAGCTTGGGCGCTGAAGGCAGCCACTCTTCGCCACGCAATACGTGGGTGATGCCCATCAGGTGGTCATCGACCACGTTGGCCAGGAAGTAGGTCGGCAGGCCATCGGTCTTCATCAGTACCTGCATGTCCATGCGGTCCCACGGAATCTCGACGTCGCCGCGCAGCATGTCCGGTACCACGCACACGCCTTCGGTCGGCACTTTCATGCGGATCACATGGGGCTCGCCGGCGGCCAGGCGACGCTGCACTTCTTCAGGCGAGAGCAGCAAGGCGCGCCCGTCATAGCGCGGGGTTTCGCCGCGGGCCATCTGCTCGGCACGCATCTGGTCCAGTTCTTCGGCAGTGCAGAAGCACGGGAAGGCATGGCCCAGATCGACCAGTTGCTGGGCGTACTGCTTGTAGATCTCGCCGCGTTCGCTCTGGCGGTACGGGCCGTGCGGGCCGCCGACATCCGGGCCTTCGCTCCATTCGATACCCAGCCAGCGCAGGGCATCGAAGATCTGCTGCTCGGACTCGCGGGTGGAGCGCAGCTGATCGGTATCTTCGATACGCAGGATGAATTCGCCACCGTGCTGCTTGGCGAAGCAGTAGTTGAACAGGGCGATGTAGGCGGTGCCGACATGGGGATCGCCAGTCGGCGAAGGCGCGATACGCGTGCGAACGGTGGTCATGAGAGTCTCGAACAAGAGGTGAAACAAAGGCTGGATGTTAACAGCACGGGGCCACCCGGCTCCAGCAATGGGCACGATCGGCGCTTGTGTTTGCCAAGGCAAACCTTGTTAAATTTGCTTACATTTTTGGAACGATCGTACCCATGCCTGCCCAACTCAAGCGTCGCCTGCTGATTTTCCTGACCCTGGTTCTGCTCATCGGCCTGGGCTTTCTGGCCCACTGGTACTTCAAGGGGCGCTTCTACGAGAGCACCGACAATGCCTACGTGCAGGGCGAGATCACCCGGGTTTCCAGCCAGTTGGGCGCGCGCATCGAGCAGGTGCTGGTCGAGGACAACCAGCATGTGGCCAAGGGCGACCTGCTGGTACGCCTGGAAGGCAACGACTTCCAGTTTGCCGTGGAGCGCGCCCGCGCCACCCTGGCCACCCGCGAGGCCGAGCGCATGCAAGCCGACAGCCGCCTGACGCAGCAGGCGAGCCTGATCGCCGCCGGCCAGGCACAGGTGTCGGCCAACCAGGCCACACTTGGGCGTACCCAGCTGGACCTCAACCGTGCACAGGCGCTGCGCAAGCCAGGCTTTGTCTCGGAAGAACGGGTGACCACCCTGTCGGCCGAAAGCAACGTGGCACGCTCCCAGGTGAGCAAGGCCCAGGCCGACCTGCAGGGTCAACGCCAGCAGGTCAACGCACTGGCTGCCGAACTCAAGCGCCTGGACGCCCAGATCGCCACCGCCCGCACCGACCTGGCCCAGGCCGAGCTGAACCTGAGCCGCAGTGAAATTCGCGCGCCGATCAGCGGCATGATCGGCCAGCGCGCGGCACGCAACGGCCAGTACGTGCAGGCCGGCGCCTACCTGCTGTCGATCGTGCCCGATCAGGACATCTGGGTGCAGGCCAACTTCAAGGAAACCCAGATCGGCAAGATGCAGCCCGGCCAGCGTGCCGAGCTGGTGTTCGACAGCTACCCCGACACGCCGATCGAAGGCCGCGTCGACAGCCTGTTCGCCGCTTCCGGCGCGCAGTTCAGCCTGCTGCCACCCGACAACGCCACCGGCAACTTCACCAAGGTCGTGCAGCGCATCCCGGTCAAGCTGACCTTCGCCGCCGACAACCCGTTGCACGGCAAGATCCGCCCGGGCATGTCGGTGACCGCCACCGTCGATATCCGTACCGATGGCCGGTGATCAACTGATCCGTCCCGCCGGCGAACCCAGCCGGCGCGACTGGATCGCGGTGATGAGCGTGATGCTCGGCGCGTTCATGGCAGTGCTCGACATCCAGATCACCAACTCGTCGCTCAAGGACATCCAGGGCGCCCTGTCGGCGACCCTGGAAGAAGGCTCGTGGATCTCCACCTCCTACCTGGTGGCCGAGATCATCATGATCCCGCTGACCGCCTGGCTGGTGCAGCTGCTGTCGGCGCGGCGCCTGGCAGTGTGGGTGTCGGCGGGTTTTCTGGTGTCGTCGCTGCTGTGCTCGATGGCCTGGAACCTGGAAAGCATGATCGTGTTCCGCGCCCTGCAGGGTTTTACCGGCGGCGCGCTGATCCCGCTGGCCTTCACCCTGACCCTGATCAAGCTGCCCGAGCATCACCGCGCCAAGGGCATGGCGATGTTCGCCATGACCGCCACCTTCGCCCCGTCCATCGGCCCTACTCTGGGCGGCTGGCTGACCGAGAACTGGGGCTGGGAATACATCTTCTACATCAACATCCCGCCCGGCCTGATCATGATCGGCGGCTTGCTGTACGGCCTGGAGAAGAAGGAAGCACACTGGGAGCTGCTCAAAAGCACCGATTACACCGGCATCCTGACGCTGGGCGTCGGGCTTGGCTGCCTGCAGGTGTTTCTTGAGGAGGGGCATCGCAAGGACTGGCTCGAGTCGGGGCTGATCGTCACCCTGGGCAGCATTGCCCTGGTCAGCCTCATTACCTTCGTGATCGTGCAGTTCTCGAAACCCAACCCGCTGATCAACCTGCGCATCCTGCAGAACCGCAATTTCGGGTTGTCGAGCATTGCCAGCCTGGGCATGGGCGTGGGGTTGTACGGTTCGATCTACCTGCTGCCGCTGTACCTGGCGCAGATCCAGAACTACAACGCCCTGCAGATCGGCGAAGTGATCATGTGGATGGGGGTGCCGCAGCTGTTCCTGATCCCGCTGGTGCCGCAACTGATGAAGGTGATTTCGCCGAAGATCCTCTGCACCATCGGCTTCGGGCTGTTCGGGCTGGCGAGTTTCAGCTCGGGGGTATTGAACCCGGACTTTGCCGGCACCCAGTTCAACCATATCCAGATCATCCGTGCGCTGGGGCAGCCGATGATCATGGTGACCATCTCGCTGATTGCCACGGCCTATATCCAGCCGCAGGACGCAGGCTCGGCGTCGAGCCTGTTCAACATCCTGCGCAACCTGGGCGGGGCCATCGGCATTGCGCTGCTGGCCACGCTGCTGGATGCGCGCACCAAGGTGTATTTCGACTACCTGCGCGAGGCGGTGGTACCGACCAACGCCGCAGTGGCCGAGCGGTTGACCTTGCTGACCGAGAAGCTGGGCAGCGAAGGGGCAGCACTGGCCAGGCTGAGCGAGATCACCCATCAGCAGGCGATGATCATGGCGTACAACGATGCCTTCCATTTTGTCGGCATCGGGCTGGCAATCAGCATGGTGGCGGTGCTGTTGACGAAGAAGCTGCCGCAGGGGTTGAAGGCGGGCGAGGCGCACTAGACCGCGTTGAAGTCTTCGCTGGCAAGCCCGCTCCCGCAGGTACTCCATTGCCCTTGGCGTCAATGTGATCCTGTGGGGGCAGGCTTGACCCGCGAAAGGCCCGTCAGACCGTGAGCAATCGCTCACGCAACTGCGCGATCTCGTCGCGCATCTGCGCTGCAGCCTCGAACTCCAGGTCCCGCGCCAGCTGGTACATCTTTTCTTCCAGCGCCTTGATGCGCTTGGCGATCTCGCCAGGCGAACGCAACTCGGCCTCGTAACGCTCGCGCTCCTCGGCGGCCTTGGCCATGCCCTTGCGCTTCTTGCTGCGCGAGCCGGGCACGTTGGCGCCTTCCATGATGTCGGTGATGTCCTTGACCACGCCCTTGGGCACGATGCCGTTGGCCTCGTTGAAGGCCATCTGCTTGTCGCGGCGACGCTCGGTTTCGCCGATCGCCCGCTCCATCGAACCAGTCATGTTGTCGGCGTACAGGATCGCGCGGCCGTTGAGGTTGCGCGCCGCGCGCCCGATGGTCTGGATCAGCGAGCGCTCCGAACGCAGGAAGCCCTCCTTGTCCGCATCCAGAATCGCCACCAGCGAGACCTCGGGCATGTCCAGGCCCTCGCGCAGCAGGTTGATACCCACCAGCACATCGAAGGTGCCCAGGCGCAGGTCGCGGATGATCTCGACTCGCTCAACGGTATCGATGTCCGAGTGCAGGTAGCGCACCCGCACATCGTGATCGGCCAGGTAGTCGCTGAGGTCTTCGGCCATGCGCTTGGTCAGGGTAGTGACCAGCACCCGCTCCTCCACCGCCACACGCTTGCGAATCTCCGACAGCAGGTCATCCACCTGGGTCGTGGCAGGACGCACCTCCACCTGGGGGTCGACCAGACCGGTCGGGCGCACCACCTGCTCCACCACACGGCCAGCATGCTCGGCCTCGTAGTTGCCCGGCGTGGCCGAGACGAAGATGGTCTGCGGGCTGACCGACTCCCATTCGTCAAAGCGCATGGGCCGGTTGTCCAACGCCGAAGGCAGGCGAAAGCCGTACTCCACCAGGGTTTCCTTGCGCGAGCGGTCCCCCTTGTACATGGCCCCCACCTGCGGAACGCTGACGTGGGATTCGTCGATCACCAGCAACGCATCCGGCGGCAGGTAGTCGTACAGGGTCGGCGGCGGCGCGCCGGCCGGACGCCCGGACAGGTAGCGCGAGTAGTTTTCGATGCCGTTGCAGTAGCCCAGCTCCAGGATCATCTCCAGGTCGAACCGGGTGCGCTGCTCCAGTCGCTGGGCCTCGACCAGCTTGTTGTGCTTGTGCAGGTACTCCAGGCGTTCCTTGAGCTCCGCCTTGATCCCGTCCATGGCCTCGAGCAGGGTTTCGCGCGGGGTCACGTAGTGGCTCTTGGGGTAGAACGTGAAGCGCGGCAGCTTGCGGATCACCTCGCCGGTCAGCGGGTCGAAGGCCGCGATGTTCTCCACCTCGTCATCGAACAGCTCGATGCGGATGGCCTCCAGGTCCGATTCGGCCGGGAAGATGTCGATCACGTCGCCGCGCACACGGAAGGTGGCGCGGGCAAAGTCCATGTCGTTGCGGGTGTACTGCAGGTCGGCCAGACGGCGCAGCAAGGCCCGCTGGTCGAGCTTGTCGCCACGGTCCACGTGCAGCACCATCTTCAAATAGGTTTCCGGGCTGCCCAGACCATAGATGCACGACACCGTGGTGACGATGATCGCGTCACGCCGCTCCAGCAGAGCCTTGGTCGCCGACAGGCGCATCTGCTCGATATGGTCGTTGATCGAGGCGTCCTTCTCGATGAAGGTGTCGGAGGACGGCACGTAGGCTTCGGGCTGGTAGTAGTCGTAGTAGGAAACGAAATACTCCACCGCGTTGTTCGGGAAGAATGACTTGAACTCGCCATACAACTGGGCGGCCAGGGTCTTGTTCGGCGCCAGTACCAGGGTCGGGCGCTGCACCTGGGCAATCACGTTGGCGATGCTGAAGGTCTTGCCCGAACCCGTCACCCCGAGCAGGGTCTGGTGCGCCAGCCCGGCCTCGATCCCCTCGACCATCAGGCGAATGGCTTCGGGCTGATCACCCGCCGGCTGGAAACGGGTGACGAGTTGAAACTCGGACATGGTGAACCCCTGGAAATGAACGGATACAGGCAACTGTATTTATAGACAGTACTTATACCCAATTGGTGGTGCCCGGCGCCAGTTTCAAGGCAAACCACGGCCTGTTTCACAGTATTGACCGGCGCAAGCGACTGACGGTCGAAAAATATTCGCGAAAACAGCAGTAAAAGCTGCGACAGACTGTCGCCGTGACCGATGGGTATCACTATACTGACTCCCCGTTTGTGCACCGCTTCAGTGCATTCGGCTGGAGCGTGCGACCTCTATCACTCTCCATTCAGAGCCAAGGTAAAAATGAGCCTGTTTTCCGCTGTCGAGCTGGCACCCCGCGACCCTATCCTGGGCCTCAACGAAGCGTTCAATGCCGATACCCGCACCCACAAGGTGAACCTGGGCGTTGGTGTTTACTGCAACGAAGAAGGGCGTATCCCACTGCTGCGTGCAGTCATCGAAGCCGAAACCCAACGCGCCGCCCAGCACGCCTCCCGCGGCTACCTGCCGATCGACGGCATCGTGGCCTACGACCAGGCCGTGCAGAAGCTGCTGTTCGGTGCCGATTCGCCCCTGTTGGCCGCCGGCCGTGTGGTCACCACCCAGTCCGTCGGTGGTACCGGCGCCTTGAAGATCGGCGCTGACTTCCTCAAGCAGCTGTCGCCCAATGCCACTGTCGCAATCAGCGACCCGAGCTGGGAAAACCACCGCGCCCTGTTCGAAACCGCCGGTTTCCCGGTCAAGAACTACCGCTACTACGACGCCGCCACCCATGACGTCAACCGTGCCGGCATGCTCGAGGACCTCAACGCGCTGCCGGCCGGCTCGATCGTGGTACTGCACGCCTGCTGCCACAACCCGACCGGCGTCGACCTGACCCCGGCCGACTGGAACAACGTGCTCGAGGTGGTCAAGGCCAAGGGTCACATCCCGTTCCTGGACATGGCCTACCAGGGCTTTGGCCAGGGCATCGCCGAAGACGCCGCTGCCGTGCGCCTGTTCGCCGAATCGGGCCTGGACTTCTTCGTCTCCAGCTCGTTCTCCAAGTCGTTCTCGCTGTACGGCGAGCGCGTCGGCGCCCTGTCGATCGTCACCGAGTCCAAGGAAGAGGCCACTCGCGTGCTGTCGCAGGTCAAGCGCGTGATCCGCACCAACTACTCCAACCCGCCGACCCACGGCGCCACCATTGTCGCCACCGTGCTCAACAGCCCCGAGCTGCGCGCAATGTGGGAAGCGGAACTGGCCGAGATGCGCCAGCGCATCCACGGCATGCGCAAGCAGATGGTCGAGCTGCTGGCCCAGTACGGCGCACAGCAGGACTTCAGCTTCGTCGGGCGCCAGTGCGGCATGTTCTCCTACTCGGGCCTGACCGTCGAGCAGGTGGCACGCCTGAAGGACGAGCATGCGATCTATGCTCTGGATACCGGTCGTATCTGCGTCGCCTCGTTGAACCAGAACAACATTCACGTGGTGACCAAGGCGATCGTCGAGGTCCTGTAACACCTGATTGCTCAGGGGGAGCTTGACTTCCCCTTAGCAATCAGTAAGATACGCCCCAGATTCCGCGATAGCTCAGTCGGTAGAGCAAATGACTGTTAATCATTGGGTCCCAGGTTCGAGTCCTGGTCGCGGAGCCAAACATCGTTTCAGAGCGTGCTTGCACAGCCTCTGAAATACTCGAAAAACCCGCCTTTTGGCGGGTTTTTTCGTTTTGGTCTTCAGCCCGGGCCAGGACTGCCGGGGCGATACAGGCTGCGACAGGCTATTGCTGCCCGATTGGAAAGAACTGCCCCGCACTCCATACGCCCAGCCATGGCTGCCCATCGATGTCGCGCGTTACAGCCAGCTCTACCAGCTGGTAAAACACGCTGCGATGGATCAGCGCCTCGAGGTTGTTGCGCATGTGCACGTAAGGCGAAGGCTCCTGTGTCAGCGGGTCGATCACGAAACGCAGCGGGTGCTCGGGCCCGGCCTCGACCACATCCTCCACATTACTGGTGAAGCGCAGCACCTGCTGCTCACCACTGCCCTGCACGTCCATGAGCACCGCCACGAACGGCGCATCATCGACCTGGATTCCGACCTTTTCCACAGGCGTGACCAGAAAGTAGTCATCCCCGTCGCGACGGATGATGGTGGAGAACAGACGCACCATCGGCTTGCGACCAATCGGGGTGCCCAGGTAGTACCAGGTACCGTCGCGGGCGATTCGCATGTCGATGTCGCCGCAGAAGTCCGGATTCCACAGGTGGACCGGCGCCGGGCCTTTGCCGACCTTCGGGAGTTGCGCCAACAGGTCATTGGCCTTGCCGGTATCCACCATCATCTGCTCCTCAGCGGCTCATGCCCAACAAACTGCGAGCGTAATCCTCAAGCGGTGCCGCAATCAAATCCTGCGGCTGATTGTCGTGGAACGTCAGCAAACCGCCACGGCTGCGGATGCTCACGGTATCGATCAGATAGCGGGTACTGGTTTCGATCAGCATCAGCTGAATTCTTCCGGTGTCGACACCCAGGCGGTCCACCGCCTGCTCATCGTACCACTCGTCACCATTGCCGATACGGTTGTCGGCCTTGGCAAAACGCGCATACAGCAGGTAATGCGCGCCCACGTCGCGCGCCTGGGACAAGGCATCCTCCAGCCCCAGCGGACCCTCGGCACGTCGCACCAGCGGGAAGTACTCGACAAAGGCCTTGAAGGCTTCCTCGGCCACCACGTTGGGCCGCGGATAGGCATTGCCCGGCGGCACGAACACGCCCTGACCGATGAAGACGAACGAGTCGGGCTGCAGGCGCACCGACAACGAACGGCGGGTTTCGCTATGGTCGAGCAGGCCGGCGTCGCTCATGTGGTAGCGCACACCTTCGCCCATATCGCTCACATTCATGCAGCCACCCAGCGCCATCAGCGCCAGCAGCAGAACCAGGCTACGCATCTTTCCTCCAGAAGCCGGTGACGGAAAACCGGCGAACAGCCACCAGATGCAGGTTTTGCGCCAGCTGGAGGGTATGGCTCAACCGCCGATGATCTTCATCACCGTGGCACCGCCTGAAAATGCCACGGCCTGCTTGTCCCCCAGGGCCTTCATCAACATGCCCTGCAAGGCCGGCAACGCCTGGTGGCGCGGCTTGTCGAGCAGGTCACCGATGAAATGCCGGTTGCTCGACGACAGGCAGCCATGCAGCCACCCGGTAGAAGACAGACGCAGGCGCGAGCAGGTTCGGCAGAACGGCACGCTTTCGTTGGCGATCACGCCGAAGTGGCCTTGCCCCGGCACCCGGTAGCGCAATGCAGTGGCGTCCACTGGCGCATCGGCCTGGGCGTACTCGTGATGCTCGCCGATCAGTTGCAGCAACTGCTCCAGGCTCACGAACTGCTGCAGGAAAGCGTTGTGGTCGCTGGCCAGGTGCCCCATGCGCATCAGTTCGATAAAGCGCAGTTCATAGCCACGGGCCAGGCAGTAGTCGAGCAGCGGCAGCACCTGATCGAGGTTGCGCCCGCGCAGTGGCACCATGTTCACCTTGATCTTCATGCCGGCGTCGCTGGCCTTGTGCATGCCATCGAGCACGCTGGCCAGATCCCCGCCACGGGAGATCCCGCGGAAGGCATCGGCGTCGAGGGTATCAAGGGAGACGTTCAGGCGCCGGATGCCGGCATCCAGCAGCAATGGCAGCTTGCGCGCGAGCAACTGGCCATTGGTGGTCAGGGCGATGTCATCGAGGCCGAGCACCGACACGCCAGCCAGGAAGGCTTCGAGCTTGGGACTGACCAGGGGTTCGCCACCGGTGATACGCAGGCGCTCGATACCGGCAGCTTCGATCAGCCAGGCCACCCCACGCACCATGGCCTGGGCCGAGAGCTCATCCTGCGCTGCGACCAGACGCTTGCCGTCCGGCACGCAATAGGTGCAGGCATAGTTGCACGCCGCGGTGAGGCTGACGCGCAGGTTGCGAAAACGTCTGCCTTGACGGTCGACGATCATGGAGCACTCCGGCAAGTGTGAATCGGGCCTGCAAAACCTGACTCAGAAATCAGTTTTTTGCAAGCCTCTTACCTGAGTATATGCCTGCACGGCGCCAGCGAGCATTCAGCTGCCAGATGGCTCCGGGTCGCGCTTGCGCTTGTTGCCCATGCGCACGCCAATGTCCATGAGGAACTGGAAGAAGCCTTCCTGGTCCTCCAGCACATTGCTCCAGAACGGCGAGTGATACAGTGCCACCGCGCCATGCACCAGGGCCCAGGCTGCGCAGTAGTGGAAATACGGCGGCACGTCCTCGAGCTTGCCCTCGGTGATGCGACCCTTGATCAGCAGGGTCAGGCGCTCGAAGTTGGAGGCACGGATCTTGTGCAGCTCCTCGACCATTTCCGGCACCTGGTTGCCTTTGACCACCTTCTCTTCGAGGCGGTCGAACAGGCGGTAGCGCTGCGGGTCGCGCATGCGGAATTCGAAGTAGGCACGCGACAGGGCCTCCTTGTCGCGATCCACATCGGCAGAGTGCAGCAGTTCGTTCAAATCGCGCTCGTAGTCGAGCATCAGGCGCAGGTAGATCTCCGCCTTGGACTTGAAGTGCTTGTAGATCGTGCCTTTGCCGATACCCACGGCGTCAGCGATCATCTCGACGGTGACACTGTCTTCACCCTGTTCGAGAAACAGCTTGAGCGCGGTATCGAGAATCTCTTGCTCTCGGCGACGAAACTCACGGACCTTACGAGGTTCTTTCTGCATAAGAAGGACTGGATCAAAATCGAAGCCCGTTATTATGCCTAACTTGCGCAAAAATGCACGGATCATCCGCGCATGCCTATGTTTCTTGATGAGTTTGAACAGGCCGGCGACCCGGTTGCCCGAAGCGGACCTCCCCTTCCCCCTGCCCCAGACGTGCAATCCAGGCGGTCAGGCGCACGGCAGAGCAATGCGTGCTCAGCAGGGCCGCACGTATTCCAAATCTGTTTAAAAAACGATCAACCCTTGGTGGAATCGCGGCGAACCTGACCAATACTTGAGGTGTTGGCGCGACGCATCCCCCCAAGTGACGCGCCGATAAGGGTGAACACGGACCGCTCGCCTTTGTTTTACTCCTAATGGTCTTAACCCGGATTCCCCCCCAGAACCCGGGTTTTTTTTGCCCGCGCGACCGCCACGGCGCCCGCGCAGCGGGGTCAGGCCACCCGCACCCGTGCCAGGGGGAACAGACGCCTGAAGTTCTCGGTGGTCTGTTGCGCCAGCTGCTCGTAACGCTCCCCCCGCACCAACGCGATGAACTCCGCCACGTCACGCACATACTCCGGCAAGTTCGGCTTGCCGCGGTGCGGAATCGGCGCCAGGTACGGTGAGTCGGTCTCTACCAGCAAACGATCTGCCGGCACCTGCCGCGCCACATCACGCAACGCGTCGGCATTGCGGAACGTGACAATCCCCGACAACGAAATGTAATACCCCAGGTCCAGCGCTGCCTTGGCCATCTCCCAGTCTTCGGTGAAGCAGTGCAGCACGCCTGCCTGCGGCAATGCCGCCTCGCGCAGCAGGGTCAGGGTATCGGCGCGCGCCGCACGGGTATGGATGACCACCGGCTTGCCGGTGAGCCTGGCCGCCTCCAGGTGCAGGCGAAACGACGCCTGTTGCAACTGTGCAGCCTCGGGCTCGTAGTGATAGTCCAGCCCGGTCTCACCAATGGCCACCACCTCGGGGTGGTTCAGTTCGCCGAGCAGCCAGTCCAGCGCCGGCGCTTCGCCTGGCGCCAGGTCCAGCGGGTGAATGCCGACCGAGCAGTCCACATCAGGGTAGCGCGCTGCCAGCGCCCTGACCTGGGCCGCATTGTCGGCACTTACGCCGATGCACAGGAAATGCCCGACGCCCCGTGCCCGCGCGGCATCCAGCGCGGCATCCAGGGAGCCACCATGGGCGGCGAGGTCGAGACGGTCGAGGTGGCAATGGGAATCTACAAGCATGGGCGTAATGACAACACTGAAAATGGAGGATCGAAAGGCCAGCTCAACGCTGGCCCGGCAACAGGGCCCAGGAGGCCAGCAACGCTTCGAGCAACAGCACGCGGTTGAGGTTGGCCTTGTTGAGCACCTTCTGGCGCTGCACAAGAATCCAGTCCTGGATATCCAGCACCTTGCCCTGCGGGCTCTTCTGGGCAAGGTACTGCACGACCTTGCGCATGTCGGCCAGCCCCAGGCCCTCTTCGTCCTGGGTCAGCTGATAGCGCAGGATCAGGTTGGACCAGTCGCAGAACCAGTCGAACAGCAACAACAGCGGGATGCTGTTCCAGCCTTCAGCCAACTGGGTCGCGGACTGCTGCTGCTTGAGCAGCTTCTTGACCCCCTCGACCACCTGCGCGCGCTGCTCGCGCACACCCTGGGCCTGCAGGCTGACAGCCAGCAGTGGCGAACCTGCTGCAAGGCTCAGCAGTTCGTGGCGCTCGGCCTCGTCACTGTCGGGTAACGCGGCTGCCAGCCACGCCTCGCTCTGCGCCTGACTTGGCAACGGGCAGGCCTGTTGCTGGCAACGGCTCCTGATGGTCGGCAGCAACCGGCTGGGCTGGTGACTGACCAGCAACAGCACGGTATCGCCCGAAGGCTCTTCGAGGCTCTTGAGCAAGGCGTTGGCAGCGTTGATGTTCATTGCCTCGACCGGCTCGATGAGAATCACCTTGCGTCCGCCCATCTGCGCGGTCTGCACCACGAAGCTGACCAGGTCACGCACCTGGTCGACCTTGATCGGCTTGTCGGCCTCTTCAGGTTCCAGGATGTAGTTGTCCGGGTGACTGCCCGCCTTCAGCAACTGGCACGACTTGCAGTGCCCGCACGCCTCAAGCCCCTCGGGCTGGCGGCACAGCAGAAACGCCATCAGGCGCTCGGCCAGCGCCCGCTTGCCGATGCCTTGCGGGCCGTGCAACAGGTACGCATGGGCATGCTGTGTGCGCCCGGCCAGTTGCTGCCAGAGCGTCGCCTGCCACGGGTAGGCCTCAGCCACGGCAACGCTCCAGGATCTGCGGCAGCAACGCATCCAGGGCGAGTTGAACCCGGGCCAGCGGTTGCGCGGCATCGACCAGGTGATAGCGCGCCGGGTCGGCGGCTGCGCGGGCCAGGTAGGCCTGGCGAACAGCCTGGAAAAACGCCTGGCCTTCCTGCTCGAAGCGATCCAGCCGCCCGCGCGCCGCTGCGCGCGAAAGGCCGACCTCCACCGGCAGGTCGAACACCAGGGTCAGGTCGGGGCGCAGGTCGCCCTGGACGAAGGTTTCAAGGGTGGCAATGCGCTCGACCGACAGCCCGCGGCCACCGCCCTGGTAGGCATAGGTGGCATCGGTGAAACGGTCGCACAGGACGATGGCGCCCCGCGCAAGCGCCGGGCGGATCACCTGGGCCAGGTGCTGGGCGCGCGCGGCGAACACCAGCAACAGCTCGGTGTCGGCATCCATCGTCTCATCGCTGGGGGCCAGCAACAGTTCGCGGATGCGCTCGGCCAGCGGGGTGCCGCCCGGCTCGCGGGTCAGCACCACATCCAGCCCGTGGGCGCGCAGGTGCTCGGCCAGGTACTCGCGATTGGTGCTCTTGCCCGCGCCTTCGGGACCTTCCAGGGTGATAAACAAGCCGCTCACAGGCAGTCCTTAATCAGGGTCATTGCGGGGTAGGTTCGCTGGCCGGGGGAACATCCGGCTGCACCGAGGGCTCGGCAGGCTGCGGTGCAGCCTGGGGCGCCTCGGGCGCAGGAACCTCGTTCGGGGTGTCGCCGGCGCTTGGCGCCGGGCTTGAACGGTAGTCGGCACGCCGCTTGATCTGGTACTCGCGCACGGCAGAATTGTGCGCCCCCAGGTCGTCGGAGAACACATGGCTGCCATCGCCCCGGGCGACGAAGTACAGGCTGCTGCCCGGCTCCGGGTTCAAGGCCGCGTGAATGGCTTCACGCCCGACCATGGCAATCGGCGTCGGCGGCAGGCCGGCGATCACGTAGGTGTTGTAGGGCGTGGGCTCACGCAGGTCGGCGCGGGTGATCTTGCCGTTGTAGCGTTCGCCCATGCCATAGATCACGGTAGGGTCGGTCTGCAGCAGCATGCCGATCTGCAGGCGACGCACGAAGACGCCGGCGATCTGACCACGCTCCTGTGGCACGCCGGTTTCCTTCTCGACCAGCGAGGCCATGATCAGCGCCTGGTAAGGGTCGCGATAGGGCGCAGCCGGGGAGCGCTCGTTCCACTCCTTGGCCAGCACCTCCTCCAGGCGCGCGTACGCCTGCTGCAGGAACTCGACATCGCTCATGCCGCGCACGAACCGATAGGTGTCAGGGAAGAAGCGCCCCTCGGGGAACACGCCCGGGTGCCCGAGCTTGTCCATGACCTCGCTGTCGCTCAGGCCATCCAGGGTCTGGCGGATCTTTTCATGTCTGGCCAGTGCCGAGCGCACCTGGCGGAAATTCCAGCCCTCGACCAGGGTCAGGCTGTACTGCACCACGTCACCACGCCGCCACGCCTCGAACAGGTCGCGCACGTTCATGCCGGGGGTCATGCGGTACTCGCCGGTATGCAAAGCCACGCTCGGCATGTTGAAGCGCCAGTAAAGGCGCAGCCAGAAGGCGTCGCGGATCACGCCGTCCTGCTGCATGCGGTAGAACATGCGGTTGGGCGTGGTGCCGGTAGGAACATCGAGCAACCGCTCGCCGGTCAGGTGCAGCGGCTGCTCCAGCGCCGAGTGCACCTTCCAGGCCGAGAAGCCCAATAGCAGGCCGGCCAGGATCAACCCGGTCTCCAGCAGCACCAACAATTTACGTCTCACGAATCAGGCATCCAGTAGCGTACGGGCAATGGCCTGCAGTTTACGGGTGAGCGGCCCCGGCGACCAGTTCAGCGATGCAAATGCACGCACCGGCCATACGCCATACACGCTGTTGCACAGCAACACCTCGTCGGCCTGCTCGAGATCGGCCAGCGCCAGGTCGACCACACGGGCCGTGATACCGTGGCGCGGCGCCTCGTCCAGCAAGGCAGCGCGCATTACCCCGGCCACGCCGCAACGCGCCAGGTCGGCGGTGTACAGCACGCCATCGCGCACCACGAACAGGTTGCTGTAGACACCTTCGATCACGCGCCCGGATACATCACGCATCAAACCTTCAGCGTACTCGGCGCCCTGCCACTCGGCCCGTGCCAGTACCTGCTCCAGGCGATTGAGGTGCTTGAGCCCGGCAAGCAAGGGTTGCTCGGCCAGGCGGGTCTGGCAGGCAAACAGCCTTACCCCCTGCTCGGCGTTCTGCGGCGGGTAGCTGGCGGCGGGGCTGGCCTGAAGAATGCGACGCGGCGGTGCACCGGCAGCCGGGGCATAGCCGCGCTGACTGTCGCCACGGGTGAGAATGAGCTTGAGCACGCCATCACCCAGCAAGCCGGCATAACGGCATACCTCGTCGCGGATGAGCGGATGATCGGCGTCGATCGCCAGGCGCTGGCAACCCAGCGCCAGGCGGTCGAGGTGATACGTCAGCAGTGAGGGCTGCCCGGCCCGCACGGCGATGGTCTCGAACAGACCATCGCCATAGGCCAGCCCGCGGCTGCCCAACGTCAGGGCGTCAGCCGGCAGGCCATCGACCCAGCTGTGCATCACTCGGCGAACCGGCGGAACACCAGCGAGCCATTGGTACCGCCAAAACCGAAGGAGTTCGACAGCACGACCTCGATCGGCATGTTGCGCGGCTGGTGCGGCACGAAGTCCAGGTCGCAGCCTTCATCCGGCTCATCGAGGTTGATGGTCGGCGGCGCCACTTGCCCATTGATGGACAGCACGCTGAAAATCGCCTCTACCGCGCCGGCAGCCCCCAGCAGGTGACCGGTCATCGACTTGGTCGAGCTCACGGCCAGCTTGTAGGCGTGCTCGCCGAACACCGACTTGATCGCTGCCACTTCGGCCAGGTCGCCGGCAGGCGTCGAGGTACCGTGGGCGTTGATGTAGCCGACTTCGCTGGGGTTCACGCCCGCATCGCGCAAGGCGTTGGCCATGCAGCGGGCTGCACCGGCGCCGTTGTCGGGTGGCGAAGTCATGTGGTAGGCGTCGCCGCTCATGCCAAAACCAACCAGTTCGGCATAGATGGTCGCGCCCCGCGCCTTGGCGTGCTCGAGCTCTTCGAGCACCAGCGCACCGGCACCGTCGGACAGCACGAAACCGTCACGGCCCTTGTCCCACGGCCGGCTGGCACGGGTTGGCTCGTCGTTGCGCGTCGACAGCGCACGCGAAGCGCCAAAACCGCCCATACCCAGGCCACAGGCCGCCATCTCTGCGCCACCGGCGATCATCACGTCGGCTTCGCCGTAGGCGATATTGCGCGCCGCCATGCCGATGCAGTGCGTGCCCGTGGTGCAGGCAGTGGCAATGGCGTAGTTGGGCCCCTGTACACCCAGGTGGATCGACAGGAAACCGGAAATCATGTTGATGATCGAGCCTGGCACGAAGAACGGCGAAATGCGCCGCGGGCCTTGCTCGTGCAAGGTCCGGCTGGTTTCTTCGATATTGGTCAGGCCGCCGATGCCCGAACCCATGGCCACGCCGATACGCTCACGGTTGGCATCGGTGACTTCCAGCCCGGCATTGCGCACCGCCTGGAACCCGGCCGCCAGGCCGTATTGAATGAACAGATCGAGCTTGCGGGCTTCCTTGACCGACAGGTACTGCTCGACTTCAAAGCCCTTTACCGAGCCGCCAAAACGGGTGGAGTAGGCAGACAGGTCAGTATGCTCGATCAGACCTATGCCACTGCGGCCAGCCAGAATGCCTTGCCAACTGCTTGGCACATCCGTGCCCAGTGGCGACAGCATACCCATACCGGTGACCACGACGCGTCTACGCGACACAGCACTCTCCTTATTCTATGGTCTACATCTCATGCAAAGAAAAAACCGCACGCCAGTAACGGCAGTGCGGTTTTTCCATGACAAGAAGCGACGACTACAAAGTCTTAAGCCTGGTGGCTGGTGACGTAGTCGATGGCTGCTTGAACAGTAGTGATCTTCTCGGCTTCTTCGTCAGGGATTTCGGTCTCGAATTCCTCTTCCAGAGCCATCACCAGCTCAACGGTGTCAAGGGAATCGGCACCCAGATCTTCTACGAAGGAAGCGGTGTTGACCACTTCTTCTTCTTTAACGCCCAGTTGCTCGGCGACGATTTTCTTGACGCGTTCTTCGATGGTGCTCATACCTAGTTTTCACTCCTAATGGATATATGTCAGGCAGCTGGCCGGTGTGTAAGTTTATAGAAAGACGCCCGCTTTTCAAGCGTAATGCATCCCTCGAACTTCACACCCACCTGCCGCCTAGAATTTGGTTGCAGCTTTATAACGGATTTTAGACAGCTCGTATGACATTTTTTTGAAGCAATCCGTCACATTTAACTACATGTACATCCCGCCGTTGACCGGGACAGTAGCACCGGTCACGTAAGCTGCGCCGTCAGAGGCCAGGAACGCAACCACTTTCGCGATTTCGTCGACCTGGCCCAGACGACCCAGCGGAATCTGGTTTTGCAGCGCTTCACGCTGTGCCTCTGGCAGTTCGCGGGTCATGTCGGTATCGATGAAACCCGGCGCTACCGAGTTCACGGTGATCGCACGGGAGCCGACTTCACGCGCCAGGGCGCGGCTGAAGCCTTCCAGGCCGGCCTTGGCGGCGGCGTAGTTGACCTGGCCGACGTTACCCATGGCCCCAACGACCGAACCGATGCTGATGATACGACCCCAGCGCGCCTTGGTCATGCCGCGCAGCACGCCCTTGGACAGACGGTAGAGGCTGTTGAGGTTGGTATCGATGACGTCGAACCACTCGTCGTCTTTCATGCGCAGCATCAGGTTGTCGCGGGTGATGCCGGCGTTGTTGACCAGGATGGTCGGCGCACCGAACTGCACCTGGATAGAAGCGAGGGTGGCGGTGACCGACTCGTCGCTGGTCACGTTCAGCTCCAGCCCGGTACCGGCGATGCCGTGCTCCTTGAGGGTCGCGGCAATACGCTCGGCGCCGGAGGCGGACGTGGCGGTACCGATGACGGTGGCGCCCAGACGCCCCAGTTCCAGGGCGATCGCCTGGCCAATGCCACGGCTGGCGCCGGTGACCAGTGCAACTTTACCTTGCAGGCTCATGCAAGTTTCTCCTAAATCAGGCCAGCGCCGCACGGGTGGCGGCGAAAGCATCCGGGGTATTGAGGTTGAAGGTGTTCACGCCGTCGGCGCAGCGCTTGTTCAAGCCGGCCAGCACCTTGCCGGGGCCGCACTCGACCAGTTGCACCGCGCCATTGGCGGCCAGGGTCTGCACGCATTCGACCCAGCGTACCGGCTTGTACAGCTGCTCCAGCAGGTCGCGTTTGAGGGTATCGAGATCGCCAGCCACGCCCGCACTGACGTTCTGCACCAGCGGGATCTGCGGGGCCTGCCAGTCGATGGCGTTCACCGATTCGGCAAACCGCTCGGCGGCCGGGCGCATCAGCTCGCAGTGCGACGGCACGCTGACCGGCAGCGGCAGCGCACGTTTGGCGCCGGCGGCCTTGCAGGCTTCCATGGCGCGCTCTACAGCAGCCTTGGCACCGGCAATGACAACCTGGCCCGGGGAGTTGAAGTTGACCGCACTGACCACCTCACCCTGCGCAGCCTGAGCACACAGGTCCACGACCACGGCGTCATCCAGGCCCAGAATCGCAGCCATGGCGCCCTGCCCGGCCGGCACGGCCTCCTGCATGAGCTCGCCGCGACGCTTGACCAGCTTGACCGCGTCACCCAGGCTCAGGCTGCCGGCAGCCACCAGCGCACTGTATTCACCCAGGCTGTGCCCGGAAACGAATGCAGGGCGCGCGCCACCTTCGGCCAGCCACAGGCGCCACAGGGCGATCGAGGCGGTCAGGATGGCCGGCTGGGTTTTGTCCGTCTGGTTGAGTTGTTCTTCCGGGCCCTGCTGGGTCAGTGCCCACAGGTCGTAACCGAGAGCCTCGGAGGCCTCACGGAAGGTATCGATGACCAGCGGGTACTGGGCGCCCAGCTCGGCAAGCATGCCGAGCGACTGCGAACCTTGGCCAGGAAAGACGAATGCGAGGGATGCAGACATTGAACAAGCCCCTAATGATCTTGTCGTCGAAAATAGCGCCCAGCCGGGGCTGAGCGCGAGAAAACTGACAATTGGATGGTAACGAGAACCAAGCGGTCACATTTATGCACGTCGTTGTGCCGATGCCTAAGGCAGCAGATCCTCCAGACGGCCGTGCAAGCGCTGCGGCAGGTTCTCCTGGATCTCGATCAGCGCCCGCTGTATCGCGCTCTGGAAACCCTGCACACCCGCCGAGCCATGACTCTTGATAACGATGCCCTGCAGGCCGAGAAAACTCGCGCCATTGTGGCGTGCCGGCGCAAGGTCGGCCTTCAGGCGACTGAGCAGCGGCATCGCAAGGGCACCTACCGCCCGCGCCATCAGGCCACGCTTGAACAGCGCCTCGATGCGCCCACCGATCATGGTGGCCAAGCCTTCGCTGGACTTGAGCAGGATATTGCCGACAAAGCCGTCGCACACCACCACATCCGCTTCGCCACGGTACAGGCCATCGCCTTCGACAAAGCCGATGTAGTTGAGGCCGCGGGCATTTTGCAGCAGCGTCGCAGCCAGCTTGACCTGCTGGTTGCCCTTGATGTCTTCGGTACCGATGTTGAGCAGCGCCACACGCGGCCGGGAAATGCCCAGCGCTTGCGCCGCCACCGAGCCCATCACGGCGAACTGGAACAGGTGCTCGGCGCTGCAGTCGACGTTGGCCCCCAGGTCAAGCAGCTGGCAATAGCCAGTCTGGGTCGGTATGGCCGCCACCATCGCAGGCCGATCGATGCCGGGCAGGGTCTTGAGCACATAGCGCGACAACGCCATCAGCGCGCCGGTGTTGCCGGCGCTCACACAGGCCTGCACCTTGCCATCACGCAATAGTTCGAGGGCCACGCGCATCGACGAGTCGGGCTTGCCACGCAGCGCCTGGGACGGCCGCTCGTCCATGCCGATCACTTCGCTGGCCGGCACAATATGCAGGCGCGCGCGATCCGCTGCCGACTGGCCAGCGATCAGATCTTCAAGGAGGGAGGGTTGACCGACGAGGGTCAGGTGCAGCGAGGGAGTAGCCGACAGGCAAGCAATGCTGGCCTGAACAATGCTGCGGGGACCGAAGTCCCCGCCCATTGCGTCAATCGCGATCTGAGCGGACAAGGATTACTCGTCAGCGCCCTTGTCGATCACTTTGCGACCACGGTATACGCCTTCTGGCGATACGTGGTGACGCAGGTGCACTTCACCAGTGGTTTTCTCTACGGACAGAGCGTTTTCCGAGAGAGCGTCGTGCGAACGGCGCATGTCACGGGCAGAGCGGGATTTTTTGTTCTGCTGAACAGCCATAATTGATTAACTCCTAAACGTTTGGGTCACGCTTTAACTGCGCCAATACACTGAACGGGTTGGACCGCGTTACCTCGTCCTTGCTCGGTTCGGGCTCATCGGCGCCCGCCGGCTGCTGGCATTCTTCCGGATGATGAGCAGGCACGATGGGCAAGGCGAGCAGAAGCTCTTCCTCGACCAATGCTTGCAGATCCAAAGGATCTTCGCCCAGTTCCAGCACGTCATAACCTTTCGGTAACGACTGGGTATTCGCACCCTCTTTCACCACAGCATATGTAGATTCGCTGTGGATCGGCAGGGTGACCAGCTCAAGACAACGCTGGCAAACCATCTTGACCTCGACGGTCAGAGCACTGTGGATAACCACCGTTTTCTGTTCGTCTCGCTCAAAATCGAATTTAGCCTGCACCGTACCGACATCGTCGGAAAGCGGGTCGCAGAGTCTCTCCAAATCGGCGAGTAGCAGCGTTCCTTCGAGAGAAACACCACGATCGGCCAATTTGCGCGGGTCAACGTGAGGTGGAATCGGGTCATTCAACATAGGCGCAGCATTCTAGGGATGCCCCCCGCCCCTGTCAAAGGAAATTCGGCCCCGTTCAACATGTTAGAATCGGCGCACCTGCTCAGGAGTTCATCATGCTGCCCTTGTTACTGGCTTCCAGCTCACCCTACCGGCGCGAATTGCTGGCGCGACTGCAACTGCCCTTTGCCTGGGCAGCGCCCGATATCGACGAACAGCGCATCGGCGAAGAGCCCGCCCCAGAGCTGGTCAAGCGCCTGGCCAGGCACAAGGCCGAGGCATTGGCTGCCAGCCATCCGGGGCATCTTATCATCGGCTCCGACCAGGTTGCCGTACTGGGCGAACAGATTCTGGGCAAGCCACACACCTTCGAAAAGGCCTGCGAGCAATTGCTGGCTGCGAGCGGCAATCACGTCACCTTCCTGACCGGCGTGGCGCTGCTCAATACCCAGAGCGGCCATTGCGAGGTCGATTGCGTGCCATTTACCGTGCACATGCGCGAACTGGACCTGCCACGCATCGAACGCTACCTGCACGCCGAGCAACCCTATGACTGCGCCGGCAGCTTCAAGTGCGAAGGGCTGGGGGTGAGCCTGTTCCAAAGCACCCACGGCTGCGATGCCACCAGCCTGGTGGGACTTCCGCTGATCCGACTGGTCGACATGCTGCTCAAGGAAGGGGTGAGCATACCGTGAAGGCAAGGCAATACCGGCAATAAAAAAACCGGCCATCTGGCCGGTTTTTCATTAATCAGCACTCTCAGCGCAGTGCCGGCCCCTGAAAGCCCATCCACATAGCCAGGTGCTCGGCGACGCTGGCACCCAGGCGCTTGGAGAAGCGATCAAACGGCGACTCTTCGACGGTGAAATCAACCAGGGTCTTCTCCCCCACCACCTCACGCGCCACATAATCGGCATTGCCCAGGGCGTCCACCAGCCCCAGCTGCACGGCCTGCTCACCCGACCAGATCAGCCCGCTGAACAGCTCGGGATGCTCCTTGTCCTTGAGCCGCTCGCCGCGCCCCTGCTTCACACTGGCAATGAACTGCTTGTGGGTGGTGTCCAGCACACCCTGCCAGAAGGCCGTTTCGTCCGGTTTCTGCGGCTGGAATGGATCAAGGAAGGCCTTGTGCTCACCCGCCGTATAGGTACGACGCTCGACACCCAGCTTCTCCATGGTGCCGACAAAGCCGTAGCCAGCTGCCGTCACACCAATCGAGCCCACCAGGCTGGCCTTGTCGGCATAGATCTGGTCAGCCGCACTGGCGATATAGTAGGCACCCGACGCACCCAGGTCGCTGATGACCGCGTACACCTTGACCGACGGCTTGGCGGCCTGCAGACGACGAATCTCGTCATAGATGTAGCCAGACTGCACGGGGCTGCCGCCCGGGCTGTTGATACGCAGCACCACCGCCTTGGTCTTGGCGTCGTCGAAGGCCGCACGCAGGCTGGCTATCACGTTGTCGGCGCTGGCCGGCTCCTTGTCCGCAATGATCCCGCGCACCTCGATCAGCGCCGTATGGCTCGCGCCACGGGCGGCGGTCTTGTCGATATCCATCAGCGGCGAAAACAGGGCCAGGATGCCGAACAGGTACACGAACGTCAGCAGCTTGAAAAAAATACCCCAGCGCCGGGCCCGACGCTGCTCCTGCACGCCCGCCAGCAAGGTCTTCTCGAGCAGCTTCCAGCTGGTGCGCTCTTCGTTCTTTTCGGCGTCAGGCGCCTTCCACTCGTCAGTCATGCTCACCTACCCTGGAAATTCGATTGCAGCGGTTCGGCCTAGCCACGCCTGCAATTGTGAAAAGTGCTGTATGGACAACTGCGGCTCGTAAACGCTCAACGCCTCGAGCGAGAGCGCCCCATGCCCCACCGCCACCGAATGCATGCCGGCATTGCGCGCCATCAGCAGGTCGAACGACGAATCGCCCACCATCAACGCACGGCTCGCCGGCACCTGGCAATGGGCCAGGATCTCCTCGAGCATGCGCGGGTGCGGCTTGCCCATGGTTTCGTCGGCAGCCCGGGTAATGTCGAAGAACGTTTCCCAGCCATTGGCCACCAGCACCCGGTCCAGGCCGCGACGCGCCTTGCCGGTAGCGACTGCCAGGCGATAGCCATCGGCCCTGAACGACTCGAGGGCCTCGACCACGCCGGGATACAACGGCGACGGCTGGGTATCCAGGGCCATATAGATGTCGGCGTAATGCTGACGAAACGCCATGACTTCAGGCTGATCCAGATGCGGGTACAGCGTGCTGATCGCCTCGGGCAGCGCCAGGCCGATGATGCCCTTGACCGCCTCGTCCGAGCACAGCGCATAGCCGGCACGCTCGGCCGAGCGATGCATCGCTTCGACGATGCGCCCGATCGAATCGGCCAGCGTGCCGTCCCAATCGAAGATCAGCAGGTCGTAATCACGGCGCACTCAAACGCTCCACGGTCTTGGCCCACATGTCGTCCACCGGCGCCTCCAGCTTCAGCTCGCCGCCATCGGGCAACGGCACGGTCAGCGCATAGGCATGCAGGAACAGGCGCTTGCCGCCCAGCTCGCGGATCTCGCGAGTGAAATCCTCGTCGCCATACTTGCTGTCGCCGGCGATGCAATGCCCGGCATGCAGGGCATGCACGCGAATCTGGTGGGTACGGCCAGTAATCGGGCGTGCCTCGACCATGGTCGCGAAATCGCCGAAACGGCGCAGCACGCGAAACAGGGTGAGCGCCTCCTTGCCTTCGTCGTTGATTTCCACCATCCGCTCGCCGGAACGCAGGTTGCTCTTGAGCAGCGGCGCATTGACCTGCTTCTTGGCCGTGGCCCAGTGACCACGCACCAGCGCCATGTAGCGCTTGTCGACGCCGTCACCGCGCAACGCGGCATGCAGATGGCGCAACATGCTGCGCTTCTTGGCGATCATCAGCAGACCGGAGGTATCGCGATCGAGCCGATGCACCAGCTCCAGCTCCTTGGTATCCGGGCGCAACTGACGAAAGGCTTCGATCACACCGTAGTTCAGCCCGCTGCCGCCGTGCACGGCGATGCCAGCAGGCTTGTTGAGCACGATAAGGGCCTTGTCTTCGTACACGATGGCCGCTTCGAGTCGCTGAAGCAGGCCCTGTGCCAGCGGCACCGGCTCGTCACGCTCAGGCAGACGAACGGGCGGCACGCGCACGATATCGCCGGCCTGCAATTTGTACTCTGGCTTGATCCGTCCCTTGTTTACCCGCACTTCGCCTTTGCGCAAAATGCGATAAATCAAGGTCTTGGGAACGCCCTTGAGTGCAGTGATCAGGAAGTTGTCGATCCGTTGGCCGGCAAGTTCCGGCGCGACCTCGATCAGCTGGACGCCGGAGGTCGGAGGGGTAGTAGTCGTCATTTGCGAATCATAACAATTTTTTATGGATTTGAAGCACTTAATGATTGCTGCTATAGTCGCGAACGCCGCCAAAAGCGGCTGGCCAGCGGACCAATGGCTTTGAGCCGGCCCTGACCTACGCAATTCTCGAGGACGCGAGGCCGTCCGACGGGGCTTTCGCCAGTTTACAGAAGTGCCTGGAATCGCTACCAGCGCCGATGAGAGAAGACCGATAAAAAACAACAAGAGCGGTGTTTGACCCTCCTGCACGTTTTTTTCGATGCCCACTCCTTCAGTGCAGTCGCTTTCACGCAGTCACGGCGAATGCTTCGGAAATACCAGCCTTAGCCATAGAAAGCGCGGGCTCCCGTATGGAGCTGGCGATAACTGCAACCCGTTGCGGATTCAGCGCGCGGCAGCACCCGAATTATCAGGGATACGTGTAGGGTGGAGATGCACAACCGTCGGACCGTGTAGCACTGCGTCCAGTCCACAGGCCCTCTGGCCCGCGACCGGACCCGGTCTTGATCAAGATGCCCCAGGGTGTCCACGGCCGAAGGCTGATTCCTCCTCCTGACTGAGTGCATTTGACACCACAGCTAGCAGGACGCGTCGTCGCGACTTCGGCAGCACTGGGCGACCAGTCCGACCGCAAGCCGCTGGACACGGGATGGTCCGCCACCCCTGACGCACCCTGACACCGACCGTGAGAAGTCGTGTGTGCCGAACGCCGTTTCCGGCAGCCCGGAAACCGACGGTACTACATGAAAAGAATGCTGATTAACGCGACTCAACCCGAAGAGTTGCGTGTTGCTCTGGTAGACGGCCAGCGCCTCTACGATCTGGACATCGAGTCCGGTGCACGCGAGCAGAAAAAAGCCAACATCTACAAGGGCAAGATCACCCGCATCGAGCCCAGCCTTGAAGCCGCCTTCGTCGATTTCGGCTCCGAGCGCCACGGCTTTCTGCCCCTCAAGGAAATCTCCCGCGAATACTTCAAGAAGTCGCCCGAAGGCCGGGTGAACATCAAGGAAGTGCTGAGCGAAGGCCAGGAAGTCATCGTCCAGGTCGAGAAGGAAGAGCGCGGCAACAAGGGCGCCGCCCTGACCACCTTCATCAGCCTGGCCGGTCGTTACCTGGTCCTGATGCCTAACAACCCGCGTGCCGGCGGCATCTCCCGTCGCATCGAAGGCGAAGAGCGCAACGAACTGCGCGAAGCGCTCAACGGCCTGGTTGCCCCTGCCGACATGGGCCTGATCGTTCGCACTGCCGGCCTGGGCCGCAGCAGCGAAGAGATGCAGTGGGACCTGGACTACCTGCTGCAACTGTGGACCGCCATCAAGGAAGCGTCCCTCGACCGCGCAGCGCCGTTCCTGATCTACCAGGAAAGCAACGTCATCATCCGCGCCATCCGCGACTACCTGCGCCAGGACATCGGCGAAGTGCTGATCGACAGCGTCGACGCCCAGGAAGAAGCCCTGACCTTCATCCGCCAGGTGATGCCGCAGTACGCCAGCAAGATCAAGCTGTACGAAGACAGCGTGCCGCTGTTCAACCGCTTCCAGATCGAAAGCCAGATCGAGACCGCCTTCCAGCGCGTCGTCGACCTGCCATCGGGCGGCTCGATCGTGATCGACCCGACTGAAGCCCTGGTGTCCATCGACATCAACTCGGCGCGCGCCACCAAAGGCAGCGACATCGAGGAAACCGCCCTGCAGACCAACCTGGAAGCGGCCGAGGAAATCGCCCGCCAACTGCGTCTGCGTGACATCGGTGGCCTGATCGTCATCGACTTCATCGACATGACCCCGGCCAAGAACCAGCGCGCCGTCGAAGAAAAGGTGCGCGAGTGCCTGGAAGCCGACCGTGCCCGCGTACAGGTCGGCCGCATTTCGCGCTTCGGCCTGCTGGAGATGTCCCGCCAGCGCCTGCGCCCTTCCCTGGGCGAAAGCAGCGGCATCGTCTGCCCGCGCTGCAGCGGCACCGGCATCATCCGTGACGTCGAGTCGCTGTCGCTGGCAATCCTGCGCCTGATCGAGGAAGAAGCTCTGAAGGATCGCACTGCCGAGGTGCGTGCCCAGGTGCCGATCCCGGTCGCCGCGTTCCTGCTCAACGAAAAACGCAACTCGATCACCAAGATCGAACTGCGCACCCGGGCGCGTATCGTCATTCTGCCGAACGACCACCTGGAAACCCCGCATTTCGAAGTGCAGCGCCTGCGCGACGACAGCCCGGAAGCCCTGAACAACCAGTCCAGCTACGAAATCGCTGCGACCGAAACCGAAGAAGTGCAACCGGCTGCCGCCACCCGCACCCTGGTTCGCCAGGAAGCCGCGGTCAAGACTGCACCGGCCCGCGCCAATGCTCCGGTACCCGCTCCGGAAGCCCCTGCTGCCCCAGCCGCCCCGGTACACGCCCTGCCAGAGCCAAGCCTGTTCAAGGGCCTGGTCAAGTCGCTGGTCAGCCTGTTCGCCGGCAAGGAAGAACCTGTGGCCGCCGCACCGGTGGTAACCGAAAAGCCCGCCACCGAGCGTCCTCAGCGCAACGAGGAGCGTCGCAACGGTCGCCAGCAGAGCCGCAACCGCAACGGTCGTCGCGATGAAGAGCGCAAGCCACGCGAAGAGCGTGCCGAGCGCGCGCCACGTGAGCCGCGTGAAGAACGCCAGCCTCGCGAAGCCCGTGAAGAGACCTCGACCCGCGAAGAACGCGCACCACGCGCCCCGCGTGAAGAACGTCAGCCTCGTGCCCCACGCGAAGACCGTCGCCCACGCGAAGATCGCCCGGTACGCGAACTGCGTGAGCCTCTGGATGCCACCCCGGCCCCGGCCGTTCGCGAAGAACGTCCTGAGCGCGCCCCGCGCGAAGAGCGTCAGCCACGTGAAGAGCGTGCACCGCGTGAAGAGCGCGCACCACGTGAAGAACGTGCACCTCGCGAGGAGCGCGCACCGCGTCCGCCACGCGAAGAGCGTCAGCCACGCCCGGCCGAGCCGGTCGAGGATGCGGCCGAAGAGCAACTGCCAAACGAAGAGCTGCTGCAGGATGACAACCAGGAAGGCGCCGAAGGCGATCGTCCACGTCGTCGCTCGCGCGGTCAGCGTCGCCGCAGCAACCGTCGTGAGCGTCAGCGTGATGCCAACGGCAATGTGGTCGAAGGCAGCGAAGACGGCACCGAAGAAGGCGCCGAACAAGCTGGCGAACAACCTGCTGCTGCGGAAAAACGCAGCGAAGGCAATGCGCAGCCTTCGGGCGTTGAACTGGCTGCCGGCCTGGCCGTGACTGCCGCCGTTGCCACCAGCAACATCAGTGCCGACGCCGAGGCCCAGGCCAACGTTCAGGCCGAGCGTGCAACTGCCGCTGTCGATGACACCCCAGCCGTCGTGGCCGAAACGCCTTTCGAGGCCGGCACCGTCGAGCCAGTGGTTGTCGAAACCAGCACCGAGTCGAACGAAACCGTTCAACAGCCCGCTGCCGAAGAACCTGTTGCTGAACAAGCGGCCATCGCCCCTGTGATCGAACAACCGTTCGAAGCACCGGTGCAGGCAGTCGAGTCGAGCATCGAGCCTGTCGTCGAAGTTGCTCCGCAACCAGTCGAGGCCCAGATCGAGGCCGAGGCCAAGGTAGAGGCTCTGGTGGAAGCACCGGCTCAAGCCCCTGAGCAGGCGCCAGCTGTCGAAGCGCCCGTCGAGGCACCTGTAGCTGCCGAGCCGGTCATCGCCCTGCCGAGCGAGCCTGAAGTGCCGGCTGCAGTCGAAGCCGAGCCGGTTATTGCCGCTGAGCCAGCACCGGTCGCCGAGGCACAGGCACCGATCGCCGAGCCTGCCGAGGTTGAGGCACCGGTCGTCACGCTGGCCAACGGCCGTGCACCGAACGACCCGCGTGAAGTGCGTCGCCGCAAGCGCGAAGCTGAAGCCGCAGCGGCCGCCGCTGCTGCCGAGCAGTCGCAGGAAGCTGCAGAAGAGCATAAACCGCTCGTCTGACGGCCATTAAAAAGCCCCGCTAGTGCAAACTGGCGGGGCTTTTTATTGCCTGCTGCCTGGTGGTGGATGTGTCACCGACAACGCCGAACCCGCAGGAATCGGCCTTGCCAGCGAACAAGTCGCCCAGTCAATACAAGTTGGGTTCCATCTCCAGCGCGACGCCGAAGCGCGCCAGCACATCAGCCTGAATCCGCTGCGCCAGCGCATGCAACTGCTTGCCACTGGCCTGCCCGTAGTTCACCAGCACCAGCGACTGCAAACGGTGCACCCCGGCATCGCCCTCGCGAAACCCCTTCCAGCCCGCCTGCTCGATCAACCACCCCGCCGCCAGCTTTACCTGACCATCGGCCTGTGGATAACCTACCGCATCCGGATACGCCTCGCGCACGCGCTGCGCCAGCTCGGCGCTCACCACCGGGTTCTTGAAGAAGCTTCCGGCATTGCCCAGCTCGGCCGGGTCTGGCAGTTTCTCGCGACGAATGCTGCAGATGGCATCGCTGACATTCTGTGCGGTCGGCTGACCGATGCCCTGCTCACTCAGCCGCTGGCGTACCGGGCCATAGTCCAGGTGCAGGTGCTCGGCGCGATTGAGCACGAAGCGAACCCGCAGGATCAGCCAGCGCCCGGGATTACGCTTGAACACACTGTCACGGTAGGCAAAATCACACTGTTCCAGCGCGAACTCGTGCAACTGGCCGGTTTCCCGATCCAGCGCCGTAAGCCCGGCAAACACGTCCTTGATCTCCACGCCATAGGCGCCGATGTTCTGCATCGGCGCCGCCCCGACGGTACCGGGGATCAGGCTGAGGTTTTCCAACCCCGACAGTCCCTGGGCCAGGGTCCACTGCACGAAGGGATGCCAGGGCTCACCCGCCTCTGCCTCGACCACCACGCGCTGGCCATCATCCGACAGTATCCGCACACCGACACTGGCCATGCGCAGCACCAGCGCCTGGATATCGGCAGTCAACAGCAGGTTGCTGCCGCCACCGATCACCAGCACCGGCAGGTGCTGTTCGGCTGCGTGCGCCAGCAGCTGGCGCACTTCGTCATCGTTGTGTGCCTGGGCGAAATACTGCGCCTTCACCTCGATTCCGAAGGTGTTGTAAGGCTTGAGTGAAACCTGCGATTGCACCTGCACGCTCATAGCCGGCCCTTCAGCTCGACCACCAGCTTGCTACAAGCCAGCTCAATGAGATCAAGCACCTGTTCGAAGCCCTCTTCGCCGCCGTAGTACGGGTCGGGCACTTCATCCAGCTCACCCTCGTAGCGGCGCAGGAACAGGTCCAGTTCGGCGGTACCGGCAGACGGTTGCAGCGCCTTGAGGTGGCCGAGATTGCTGGTGTCCATTGCCAGGATCAGGTCGTACCGGCTGAAGTCCTGCGCGCTCACCTGCTGTGCACGCTGTGCGGACAGGTCGTAGCCGCGCGCCAGCGCAGCGCGGCGGGTTCGGCTGTCGGGCGGCTTGCCCACATGCCAGTCTCCCGTACCCGCCGAGGCCACTTCGACCTGATCTTCGAGGCCTGCCAGCTTCAACTGATGGCGCAACACGCCCTCGGCCGTCGGCGAGCGGCAGATGTTGCCCAGGCATACGAACAGGACGCGCATCAGGCCTCCAGCAAGCGCCGAACGCGCTCCAGGTCTTCAGGTGTGTCGACGCCCACAGGCGGCGCCTGCAAGGCATCGGCCACGTGGATGCGCACGCCGTTCCACAGCGCACGCAACTGCTCCAGCGACTCGGTCTGCTCCAGGCCGCACGGGCCCCAGGCGACGAAGTCCTGCAACAGGCCTGCGCGATAGGCGTACATGCCGATATGCCGGCGATAAGGCACACCCGCCGGCAATTGCTCGCGGCTCTGGGCAAACGCATCACGCGCCCACGGCAAGGGCGCACGGCTGAAGGTCAGGGCCAGGCCGTTGCGGTCGGTGCTCACCTTGACCGCATTGGGGTTGAACAGCACTTCGACGTCTTCGATCGGCTCGGCCAGCGTGGCAATGCCCGCTTCAGGATGCGCCGCCAGGTTGGCCGCCACCTGGTCGATGATCGCCGGGGGAATCAACGGCTCGTCACCCTGCACATTGACCACGATCGCATCTGCCGACAGGCCCAGCTGGGTGGCGACTTCGGCCAGGCGGTCGGTGCCCGACTGGTGGTCCTCACGGGTCAGCAGCACCTCGGCGCCAAACCCCTGGCATGCAGCGACGATGCTCGGGTCATCGGTGGCAATCACCACGCGGGTGGCGCTGCTTCTGCGCGCCTGCTCCCAGACGTGCTGCACCATCGGCTTGCCGGCAATCGACAGCAATGGCTTGCCCGGCAGACGGGTGGAGCGCAGGCGTGCTGGAATCACAACGGTGAAATCCAGGCTCATTTGTCCAGGCGCTCGTCATCGGTCAGGGTTCGGGCTTCGCTCTCGAGCATCACCGGGATACCGTCACGAATCGGGTACGCCAGGCCGGCCCCCTTGCTGATCAGCTCGGTCTTGTCGGCGCTGAGCTTGAGCGGGCCTTTGGTGATCGGGCAAGCAAGGATGTCGAGCAATTTGGTGTCCATGGATATTCCTCAGGCCTGTGGCCGGAAAAAGAAAATGTCAGGGCTGGCGAGGCCCGGGCAGCAGACGCGACAGCTGCGCGTCGAGCCAGGCCACGAAGGCCGGCGAAGGCAGTGCGTCGACCGCAAGATACCACCAGTCATCGGCGGCGAAAGCACGGCATTTCACCGCATCCTTCTCAGTCATGACCAGCGGCAATGACGGGGTGAAGCTCAGGGCCTGGGCGTTGTACGCCGCATGGTCGGCAAACGCATGCGGCACAGGCTGCCAGCCCAGCCCCTGCAGGGTGTTGAAAAATCGCTGAGGGTTGCCGATGCCGGCCACCGCGTGCAATGCCTGTCCCGGCGCAAAATGCTCCAGGCCTCGTCGCTCGCCGCTGCGCAGGTTGACCAGTGCCGTAGGGGCCAGGGTGAAGGCAAAACCATCGTCACGGTCGCTGAGGGCGCCGTTGTAGAGCACGGCGTCCACTTCATCCAGGCGCTCCACCGGCTCACGCAACGGCCCGGCAGGCAGGCAGCGGCGATTGCCGAGGCCTCGGGCCGCGTCGATCAGCACCAGCTCGAGATCACGCGCCAGGCGGTAGTGCTGCATGCCGTCGTCGCACAGGATCAGGTCCAGCGGCTCGGCGTCGAGCAAGGCGCGCACGGCCTGGCTGCGATCGGGGTCGATCATCAGCGGCACGCCGGTGCGCTGCACGATCAGCAAGGGTTCGTCACCGGCCTGTTCGGCCGGTTGATCGGCACGCACGCGCCACGGCAGTTGCGGCGCAGTGGCCCCATAGCCTCGGCTGACCACCCCCACGCGCAGGCCGCGCTGGCGACAGTGCTCGATCAGAAACAGGATAAGCGGGGTCTTGCCGGTGCCACCCACGGTGATGTTGCCCACCACCAGTACCGGCACCGGTGCGCGATAGATGTCGCCCTGCCCGGCCAGAAAACGCTCGCGCTTGCCCCGCACCACCCGGCGGTACAGGGCCTCGAGCGGGCGCAACAATACCAATGCCGGGTGGCCGGCATACCAGGCATGCAACAGGCGATCGGCAAGCGCCATCAAGGTGTCCCCTGGGCGGCCTCGACCGTGGTCATGCGCAACTGGCTGAAGCCGAGCTTGCCAGCGGCATCCATGGCGGTGACCACGGCCTGGTGCGGAGTCTTGCCGTCAGCGCTGATCGACAGCGGCATCTTGGTGTCGCCCTGTGATTCCTTCTGCAGGGCCTCGGTCAGGGTGCCCAGGTCGCTCTTGGGCAACAGGTGGTTGTTGACCGAGTACACGCCTTCGGCGCTGATGGTGATCTCCAGCTGCTTGGCCTCGGTGTCGGGCGCCGGAGCGCCGCTGACCGCCTCGGGCAGTTCGACACGCAACTGGGTTTCACGGGTGAAGGTGGTGGTCACCACGAAAAACAGCAGCAGGATGAACACCACGTCGATCAGCGAAGCGAGGTTGATGTCCACGGTCTCCCGTGGCTTGCGCCGGAATTTCACGCCTTGCCCTCGCTCAGGTCGACATCACGGTCCCCCTGGACCACTTCCACCAGCTTGATGGCCTCCTGCTCCATGCCCACCACCAGCTCATCGATGCGCCGTTGCAGGAAACGATGGAAGAATACCGCCGGGATACCCACCATCAGGCCGGCTGCCGTGGTGATCAATGCCTTGGAGATCCCCCCCGCCAATACCGAGGCATTGGTGGTCATGCCGGACCCGGTAAAGGCACTGAAGATATCGATCATGCCCAGCACGGTGCCCAGCAGGCCCAGCAGCGGCGCCATGGCGGCGATGGTGCCCAGTGCGTTGATGTAGCGCTCCAGCTCGTGGATGACACGGGCGGCGGCTTCCTCGATGCACTCCTTCATGATTTCGCGACCATGGCGGGAGTTGGCCAGGCCCGCGGCCAGGATCTCGCCCAGCGGCGAGTCGGCGCGCAGGGTCTTGAGCTTCTCGCTGGTGAGCTGTTTGTCCTTGATCCAGCGCCACACCTGGCCGAGCAGGTGCGGCGGGGTGACACGACTGGCGCGCAGGGTCCACAGGCGTTCGGCGACGATAGCCATGGCAGCGATGGAACTCAGAATGATCGGCAGCATCATCCAGCCACCGGACTTGACCAATTCCCACACAGTAGCGACCCCCTCGAAAAAGTCCGCCACTTTACCATAGGGGGCCACGGGGCCGAACAGCGTCATGTCGGCTCCCGCCAGAAGCGCCGCTGGCTGCGTTGCCCGACCGCCTGGCCAAAGCTGCCCAGCACCAGGCGCACCGCCCCGTGCAGGGCGCTGTCGTGCACGGTGATACCCAGCGCCTGGTAACGCGCCATCACCTGTGCGTGCGGATGCCCGAATGCATTGTGGCGCCCTCGCGAAATCAGCACGCCCCGTGGCCGGGTTCGCTCGAGAAAGGCCTGGCTCGACGAGGTGCGGCTGCCATGATGGGGCGCCTGCAACCAGTCGACCGGGCCGGCTGTCGACTCGCGCAGCCAGGCGCGCTCGGCCTGGGCATCGATGTCACCGGTAAGCAGCAGGGTTTCGCCGCCGGCATCCACGTGCAACACACAGGAGCGCTGATTGCTGTCGCCGGCCTGCTGCCAGCGCCACAGGCTGAAGAGCACGCCATCCCACTGCCATTGCTCGCCACTGGCGCAGGCCTGGGCCTGCAGTTGCCCGGGCAGCTCATCCGGGTCGCCGCCCACCACACGCACCAGCGGCACGCTGCGCTGCACCGCCAGGGCGCCGCCGGCATGGTCGGCATGGGCATGGCTGATCAGCGCCAGGTCCAGCTCGCGCACCCCCAGCTTGCGCAGAGTCGGCACGACCACCCGCTCACCCAGGTCGCTGCCACGGGTGGCCGGGCCTGCGTCATACAGCATCGCATGGTGACGGGTACGCAGCACAAACGCCTGGCCCTGGCCGACATCCAGCTGCCACACCTCCAGTTGCCCATGGGCGATCTCGTTGCGAGGCGCACAGCCGGCCAGCAGCAGCAAGGGCCAGCCCAGCACCCGCATCGGCAGCCCGCCCGGCAACAGCAGCAGTACCGCGCCACCGCCCACCATCAACCATGCCCATATCGACAAGGCGACCGGTGTCCAGGCCGGTTGCCAATGTGCCACCTGTGCCAGTGTCCAGAACAAGGCTGCCAGCGATCCTCCAGCCAGCCACAACAGGGCCTCCCCCAGCAACGGGAGCCCCTGCAGCAGTGTGCCGGCCAGCGCCAGGGGCAACACCGCGATACTGACCCAGGGCACCGCAACCAGATTGGCCAGCGGTGCCGAGAGACTGATCGGCAGCCCCAGCGCCAGCAGCACCGGCAACAGGCCGATCGCGATCAGCCATTGGGCCCGGCACCATGCCAGCCAGGGGTTCCAGGCCCCCAGCCGGCCGCCGAACACATACACCAGCACCGCCACCGCTGCGAACGACAGCCAGAACCCCGGCTGCAGGCTGGCCAATGGCTCCACCAGCAATACACCGTTGAGGGCAAGCAGCAAGGGAATCCAGGCCCCAAGGTGGCGAAAACGCAGGCGCCACAACAGCACCACCGCCAGCATGATGCAGGCGCGTCGTACCGGTACCTGAAAGCCCGCCATCAAGCCGTACGCCAGGGCCGCCGCAAACGCCAGGCCGCACGCCCAGGGTAGCCAGGGCAGCGCCCTGGGCCATGCCCCCACACGTGCCAACCCGGCCACCAGGCCGTACACCAGACCGGCCAGCAAGCCGATGTGCTGACCGGAAATCACCAGCAGGTGCACCGTGCCGGTTGCCTGGAGCACCTGCCAGTCCTCCTGTGCCAGCGCCCCGCCGTCACCCAGCACCAGCGCCGCCAGCGCACCTTCGCGCCCATGGGCCTGAGCCCCGAGCAGGCGTTGGCGCACCGAATCACGCCACGCATGGCTGGCCGGGGCCAGTCGTTCACCTGCCCTTACACGGCCGGTGGCACCGATTCGCCGGGCCAGCATGGCGGCTTCCTGGTCAGGCCCATGGGGGTTGAGCAGGCCGGAGGGGCGCTGCAGCTGTACCGCCAGGCGCCAACGCTCGCCACTGTTGACCGGCGGCCCGCCAAACCAGCTCAGGCTCAGCCGCTGCGGCAACTGGGCGCGGCGTGAGGAGGCTTCGGCCAGCTCGAAACGCACCGAATGTGGGCCCTGCTGCGCCAGGCCCACTACCCGACCTTCCAGCCACAGGGTGCGCCCCTCCAGCTCGGGCCGGAGTCGATCGTCCAGCGCCCATTGCGCCGAGCAACAGGCCCAGGCAAAACCAAGCAGGAACAGACCGGGCACTGCCCATCGACACACCAGGCATAACATTCCCGTCATGCCGATGCCCCAGAGCCAGCCGACCGACGGCAAGGCAGGTAGCACGTTGAGCGCCAACAGCCCCAAGGCCAGCGCCAACATCCTTGTGCGCATGGGTAAAGCTCCTGAGCAGATCTCACCCCAGAGGCTTAGATCACCCAGGCCCGCACCTTGCTTATTAATTGTCACAAAGTCTGAATTGGCGCTGTTTACAATCCGTGCATACTGGCCACTTCAGAACGCCGAGAGCCCACATGCCGCGTCGACTTTTCAAACGCTACATGCCAGATCCGACGAGCATTCGGGAACATAAATCCTTACGCTTTCTCGGCCGGCTGCTGCACGACCCCAACCTCTGGCACCTGAATCGCCATTCGGTGGCACGGGCCATGGCCGTAGGCCTTTTCGCAGCCTTCATCCCTATCCCGATGCAGATGCTGCTGGCCGCCAGCCTGGCGGTTCTGGTGCGCGGCAACATGCCCATCGCCGTCAGCCTGGTGTGGCTGACCAACCCCATCACCATGCCGCCGGTGTTCTACTGCACCTACCAGGTGGGGGCATGGCTGATGCAGATACCGCCACGCACGCTGCCCGAGGAACTCACCTTCGAATGGATCACCGACCAGTTGTCGACGCTGTGGCAGCCCTTTCTGCTGGGCTCGGTGGTGTGCGGCGTGCTGCTGGGGGCGCTGGCCTACTGCCTGACCATGCTCTACTGGCGCTGGTGGGTGGGCAGGCAGTGGCGCAGGCGCAAGCAGAAATCAGCTGCGCATTCCTCGCCCGCTGACCAGTAGGCGCACGCAGCCGATGTACAGCACCGCGGTGGCCACCAGCATGAAGGTGATGGCCACGCCGATGCGGATGTCCGAGACGCCCAGGATGCCGTAGCGGAACGAGTTGACCATGTGCAGCACCGGGTTGGCCAGCGACACGGTCTGCCAGAATGGCGGCAGCAGGGTGATGGAGTAGAACACCCCACCCAGGTACGTCAGCGGCGTGAGCACGAAGGTCGGGATGATCGAGATGTCATCGAAGTTGCGCGCAAACACTGCGTTGATGAAGCCCAGCAGCGAGAAGATCGTCGCGGTCAGCACCACCACCAGCACCGTCACGCCCAGGTGATGCACCTGCAGATGGGTGAAGAACAGCGACAGCAGGGTCACGATCACTCCCACCGCCAACCCGCGCAGCACGCCGCCCAGGGTGTAGCCGATGAGAATGGTGTGCGGCGACACCGGCGACACCATCAGCTCCTCGATCGAACGCTGAAACTTGCTGCCGAAGAAACTCGACACCACGTTGCCGTAGGAGTTGGTGATCACCGACATCATGATCAGGCCCGGCACGATGTACTCCATATAGGTGAAGCCACCCATGTCGCCGATCTGCCGGCCGATGAGGTTCCCGAAGATCACGAAGTACAGCACCATGGTGATCGCCGGGGGCAGCAGGGTCTGCGGCCAGATCCGCGTGAACCGCCGCACTTCTCGATAGACGATGGTATTGAGGGCAACCAGGTTGGCGCGCAGTTCCGAACTCATACCGCCACCTTCGCCAGGTTTTTTTCCACCAGGGACACGAACAGCTCCTCGAGACGATTGGTCTTGTTGCGCAGGCTCAGCACCTCGATGTTCTGCAGGGCCAACTGGCCGAACAGCGCGGTGATGCCCACGTCCTTGTCCACCTGCACTTCCAGGGTGTGCGGGGTGATCAGCCGGCACGGGTAGCCGGCCAGTTGCGGCGCCTGGGCCAGGTCATGCTTGAGGTCGAGCAGGAAGGTCTCCACATGCAACGTGCCCAGCAACTGACGCATGCTGGTGTTCTGCACGATGGTGCCGTGGTCGATGATGCCGATGTTGCGGCACAGCTGCTCGGCCTCTTCCAGGTAGTGGGTGGTCAGGATGATGGTGATGCCCTTCTGGTTGAGCTCGGTCAGAAAGCTCCACATCGAACGGCGCAGCTCGATGTCGACGCCAGCGGTAGGCTCGTCGAGGATCAGCAGGCGCGGTTCGTGGATCAGCGCGCGGGCAATCATCAGGCGGCGCTTCATGCCGCCGGACAGCGAGCGCGATGGCACGTCACGCTTGTCCCACAGGCCCAGCTGGGTCAGGTACTGCTCGGCGCGCTCCCTGGCCACCTTCATCGGGATGCCGTAGTAACCCGCCTGGGTCACGACGATATCGAAGGTCTTTTCGAACTGATTGAAGTTGAACTCCTGGGGCACCACGCCGATGCAGCGCTTGAGCGCGGCTGGCTCTCGGTCCAGGTCATGGCCGAACACATTCACCGTGCCGCTGGTCTTGTTGACCAGGGTCGAGAGAATGCCGATGGTGGTGGATTTGCCGGCGCCATTGGGGCCGAGCAAGGCGAAGAAATCACCTTCGGCGACATCCAGGTCGATGCCCTTGAGGGCCTGGAAGCCATTGCCGTAGGTCTTGGTTAGCTGCCGAATGGACAGAGCAGAACTCATAGCAGGTCTACACACCAGGTTGAAGGGTTCACAAGGCAGGCGGTCAGACAGGGCCGACCGCGACGAATGTGGCCATGGTGCTTGCCCAGGCCACGCAAGTACAGTGAAGTGTATCGATATTGACTATCAGGGTAATCGACAGGTTCAGGTCAGCGCGGTCATTACCGCCGCCTGGTAGGCCGGCCGTTGCCTGAGGCGCTCGTACCACGCACGCAGGTGCTTCATTTCCGGACGCTCGATGGGCATCTCGAACCAGGCATACACGAAGCAGCCCAGCGGGATGTCGCCCATGCCGATCGCTTCCCCCGACAGGTAGGGTTGCGTGGCCAGGGCCTGATCGGCGATCGACAGCAGTTCGGCGCATTGCTTGTGCGCGGCGTTGATCTGCACCCAGTCCTGCTGGTCAGACGGGGTACGCAGGATGCCCCAGAACAACGGGCGAAATGGCGTAGCCAGCGATGACGTGGTCCAGTCCATCCACTTGTCTGCGCTGGCCCGGGCCGCCGGGTCGGCGGGGTACCAGTCAGTGTTTGGGGCATACCGGCCACACAGGTAGCGCACGATGGTATTGGATTCCCACAGCACCAGCTCGCCATCCTCGATCATCGGCACCCGGCCGTTGGGGTTGAGGGCACGGTAGTGCGGCTCGTCGACCACGCCGAACTCGCCACCGGCATCGATCGACTGGTAGTCCAGGCCCAGCTCCTGGGCGCACCACAGCGCCTTCCTGACGTTTGACGAGTTCTTGCGTCCCCAGATCTTCAGCATGACGACTCCTGACATAGGCGGTGGGCACTCAGTCTACCCGAGCTGGCGAGGCTGACAATCGCTGGCCCGCGGCCCGAAAACGCGAACTTCCACAGGTCACGTCCTGTCACTGTTCTGACGGGTTGTTTGGCACAGGCGGTCTAAGCTCTGTCGGATAGCTATTTCTGGAGCTCACGGAGGAAAGCATATGTTGCTGTTGTGGTTAGTGGTGCTGGTGGTCGGTATTGCCTACCTGGCGCACCGGCGGGTTGCCCCCCTGCCCGCACTGGGCGTGGTTGCCGTCTACCTGGTGGCGATGGGCGCATTCAGCCATGCCCCCGGCTGGCTGTTGACGATCTTCTGGCTGCTGCTGGTGGCCACTGCCGTGCCCCTGGTGCTGCCCGATCTGCGCCGCAAATGGCTGACTGCCCCGCTGTTCGGCTGGTTTCGCAAAACCTTGCCGCCGATGTCGCAGACCGAGCGCGAGGCCATCGATGCCGGCACGGTCTGGTGGGACGGCGAGCTCTTCAGTGGCCGCCCCGACTGGAACACCCTGCTGGCCTATCCCAAGGTGCAACTGAGCGCAGAAGAGCAAGCCTTCATCGACGGGCCCACCGAGGAGCTCTGCGCCATGGTCAGCGACTGGCAGATCGGCCAGGACATGGACCTTCCCGCCGAAGCCTGGGCGCACATCAAGACCCATGGCTTCTTTGTCCTGATCATTCCCAAGGAATACGGTGGCAAGGGCTTTTCCGCCTTCGCTCATTCACAGGTCGCGATGAAACTGGCCACCCGCAGCGGCGACCTGGCCTCCACCGTGATGGTGCCCAACTCGCTCGGCCCGGCCGAACTGCTGCTGCACTACGGCACCGACGAGCAACGCAACCATTACCTGCCCCGCCTGGCCCGCGGTGACGACATCCCGTGCTTCGCCCTCACCGGTCCGCTGGCCGGCTCCGACGCCGGCGCCATGCCCGACACCGGGGTCATCTGCAAGGGCCAGTGGCAGGGCGAGGAAGTACTGGGCCTGCGCCTGAACTGGGAGAAGCGCTATATCACCCTGGGCCCGGTGGCGACGCTGCTGGGTCTAGCGTTCAAGGCCTACGACCCCGATCACCTGCTGGGTGACAAGGAGGAGCTGGGTATCAGCCTGGCTCTCATCCCGACCGACACCCCAGGTGTCGAGATCGGTCAGCGCCATCTGCCGCTGGGCGCCGCGTTCATGAACGGCCCCAACAGCGGCAAGGACGTGTTCGTCCCGCTGAGTTTTCTGATTGGCGGGCAGGAGATGCTCGGCAAGGGCTGGATGATGCTGATGAACTGCCTGTCGGTGGGACGCTCGATCTCCTTGCCGGCAGTCGGTACCGGTGCCGCCAAGTACACCAGCCTGGTAACGGGCCAGTACGCACAGGTGCGCGAGCAGTTCAACGTACCGCTGGCCGCGTTCGAGGGCATTCAGGAGGCTCTGGCCCGCATCGGCGGCAATGCCTGGCTGATGGACAGCGCACGCATGCTCACCGCCAACGCGGTGGACCTGGGTGAAAAACCCTCGGTGCTGTCGGCGATCCTCAAGTACCACCTCACCGAACGGGGGCGCGAATGCATCCAGCACGCCATGGACGTGCACGGGGGCAAGGGCATCATCATGGGCCCGAACAACTACCTGGGTCGCAGCTGGCAGGGGGCACCGATCTTCATCACCGTCGAGGGCGCCAACATCCTCTCGCGCAACCTGATGATCTTTGGCCAGGGGGCGATTCGCTGCCACCCGTTCGTGCTCAAGGAGATGGCCCTGGCAGCACGTGAAGACCACGACCAGGCGCTCAAGGAGTTCGACGCCCTGCTGCTCAGGCATGTGGGCTTCGCGGTGGGTAACGCGGCCAGCACGCTGGTCCTTGGGTTGGGCCTGGGGCGCTTTGAAAAGGCACCCGGCGATGCATTGAGCCAGGGATACTTTCGCGCACTCGATCGCCAGGCGGCGGCCTTCGCCCTGCTGGCCGACCTGTGCATGATACTGCTCGGTGGCGAGCTGAAACGCCGTGAGCGCCTGTCGGCGCGCCTTGGCGACGTATTGAGCAACCTGTACCTGGGTTCGGCAGCCCTCAAGCGCTACCACGATCTCGATTCGCCCGAGTACCTGCGGCCGCTGTTGCGCTGGGCCATGGAAGAAAGCCTGGGCCAGGCCGAAAAAGCCCTGGACCGCCTGCTCGACAACTTCCCCAATCGGTTCCTCGGTGGCGCGCTGCGCCTGGTGGTGTTCCCGTTCGGGCGCCGTCATACCGGCCCGTCGGACGAACTGGATGCCGAGGTTGCTGCGCTGCTGGGTCGCGCCAAGGGTGATCCGGCACTCGAACAACTGCTGGCTGGCTGCTATCGCCCCACCGATGCAAGCGACCCGGTGGGCGCGTTGCAACAGGCCAGCGACCTGCTAAGGGCCAGCGCCCCGCTGCACAAGAAGCTGCACCAGGCCCACAAGGGCGGCCAATTGGCGCCGGCTCCCGGCGAATCGCTGATCGACGCAGCCTTGCACGCCAACACCTTGCAGGCCGGCGAAGCTCAAAGCCTGCACGAGGCCGAAGCCGCACGGCGCCGTGTGATCGACGTGGATGCGTTCAGCAAGGACGAGCTGCTGCCCACCGAGGGCAAGGTGCGCTGAGCATCACTCCAACGGGACATCGGGCGCGGGGAGCCTTATACTCCCGCGCCCGATTTTGCTCTAGAGGATCGCCCGCATGGCCAACGCCACTGCTCAACTGGAATACCACCTCGCCCTGCTCACCCACCTGCGCACCATCCTTGCAGCCCTGGGTGAGGCCGAACAGGTACCGGAAGAAAGCCACGCGCTGTTTCTGGAGCGTTTCGACGACCTGATGCAACAGTTGCCGGTCGACCCGGAGAGCACCTACCTGGGTCAGGACCTCATCTGCCAGGTCATCCAGCGCTACCCGCAGATCGCGCACCTTATCCCCCGCGACCTGCTGTGGTTCTTTGGCGGCGATTGCCTGCACTACATGCCGGAAGAAGAACTGGCCATGTACCAGGAGCTGGAAGAACGCCGCTACGAAGCCGAGCAGAACGACGAACCGTTCGACTGGAACCAGGAGAAGCAGTTGTTGAGCATGTCGGGCGACGACAGTAAGCACTGATGCGCAAGCTACCTGTCAGCGCGACCAGCAGAACTGGCAGGTAGCCCTCATGACCACGTCCCGCACAAAGCGCATTCACATGACTGCGTGTGCTTGAACGGGCTCAGAAGAAAAAGTACACGCCGGTATCGAGCTCGAGTGCCGTTCGCACCTGCGCCTCCACCTTCAGCAGTGCACCTACCTCGGGGCAGGCTTCGATACAGGCCGACACCAACGCACTGAATGCCGCCAACTGCACAGTGCCTAGAATCCTTTCATCTTCATACTCGTCAATGTTCAGCGCCAGCGCTCGATTGGCCTGCGTGAAAAGCCCCGATCGCCACACGGCTTCGAACTCCTCTGCATCCAGCTGAACATCTAGCAGGTCTGCGTCCGTACAGGTATCGGTATCCAGCCGCGACATGGCGCCTCGGCTCAACGGCACACAGATGATTTTCATGCTGCTCCCTGCCATCGCGCGGCGTCTTTTACGCAAAAAAAAACGCCGTTCATACGAACGGCGTTTTCTTTGAATTTGGAGCGGGAAACGAGACTCGAACTCGCGACCCCGACCTTGGCAAGGTCGTGCTCTACCAACTGAGCTATTCCCGCAAATGGCGTCCCCTAGGGGACTCGAACCCCTGTTACCGCCGTGAAAGGGCGGTGTCCTAGGCCACTAGACGAAGGGGACACTGCCTGAAACACCATGGTGTAGTGTTTCAGCTCCAGAAATACACCCGAAGATGCTTTCTGGTTTCACTCAGCCCTGCCCTGAAGCAAAGCTGCTTAAAATTGGAGCGGGAAACGAGACTCGAACTCGCGACCCCGACCTTGGCAAGGTCGTGCTCTACCAACTGAGCTATTCCCGCAATGGCGTCCCCTAGGGGACTCGAACCCCTGTTACCGCCGTGAAAGGGCGGTGTCCTAGGCCACTAGACGAAGGGGACACGCTACAACATTCACTCCCTGCCGCGTTTCGCTGTGTGCTTTACGCTGCAAGTGGCGCGCATTCTAGGGGTGCTTTGAGAAGTCGTCAACCCCTAGATATAAATTTATTTAAATCAATGACTTCGCCCTGCTTTACGCTGCCACGGAGGCCGCAGCGCGCCTGAGCCTTGACGATTATTTTCTGACGCACATACGCGACGCGGCCCAGTGCTGGCGGCACCTCAAGGCAAAATGCCAGCAATCCGCCCTGCTCAACTGCCAAACAGCTCTATCCGGGCAAAAGCGAAGCCACTACACTCAAACGGCAAACCTTCCTGTATGAGGCGTTAACGGTGACACCACTTCTGATCACCCTGCTTATAGTAGCGGGTATCGCACTCTTGATCGTGATTGGCTACCTGAACAATGTAGTCGAGAGCAACAAGCTGGAACGAGCCCGCCTCAAGATCGAGCTGGCCGACCGCTTGCGTCGTTGTGGCGAAATCACCGAAACCTTTCCCGGCCAGTTGATGACCCCGGCACTCAAGCTGCTGCTGACCCGCCTCGAACTGAACCTGAACCAGCGCCGCCTGGCCCTGGACAAGCACAACCGTGAAATCCAGGCACGCATCAGCGAGCTCCAGGGCCTGATTGCACTGGGCGATGGCATACCGGTGAACAACCCTCCCGGCCCGATCCAGACCGAAGCCCGTGCCAAGGATGTACGCTTTCTGCTCGAAGCCCTGCACAGCCAGGTGGTGCGCGCCTCCCAGGAAGGCTTCCTGCCGACCAACGAAGCCAAGTACTGGGTAAAGGAAATTCGCCATATCCTGGTGCTGCTGCACATCGAGTTCTTCAACAACCTGGGGCAGCATGCGCTGCAGCAGAACCAGCCGGGGCAGGCCCGCCTGGCGTTCGAACGGGGCGTGCAGTACCTGCGCAAGCAACCTGATCCGGTGCTCTACCGCGAGCAGCTCGACTATATGGACAAACTGCTGGCACGCGCCAACGCCATGGTACTGAGCCAGAACCAGCCAACCGAAGACGAGGTCAACCCACTGACCGAAGGGCTGAAGTCCGACACCGAAGAAGACTGGAAGAAGAAAGTCATCTACGACTGATTGCAACACAACCCATTCGCCAGCAGCCCCCGACAGGAGCCTTGCTGGCGAATGGGCGCAACGCCTCTACCCGCCTCAGCAGTCCGTCGAATCCAGGAAAATCCGCGCCAGACGCTCCAGCCCGGCCTGATCCTGCTCACCAAAGCGTGCAAGTACAGGGCTGTCCAGGTCCAGCACGCCGATCAGCGCACCGTCCTTGACCAGAGGGATCACCAACTCGCTGTTGGAGGCGCTGTCACAGGCAATATGCCCCGGGAAGGCATGCACATCCTCCACACGCTGGGTCTGGCGTGTAGCCGCCGCAGCCCCGCACACCCCGCGCCCGAACGGGATGCGTACACACGCAACCTGCCCCTGAAACGGCCCCAGCACCAGCTCTTCACCGCGCGCCAGGTAGAAACCTGCCCAGTTCAGGTCTTCGACCTGGCTGTACAGAAAGGCGGAAAGCTGCGCAGCGTTGGCAATGAAATCCCGCTCCCCGTCCAGTAGTGCCTCCAGCTGCGCCGCCAGCAGGTCATAGCCGCACTGGCCGCCCCCCACTGCATTCAAATCGATCATTACTGTTGCTCCAGCAGTTTCAGGCCCACCCAATAGCGGGCAAATTGATAGGCGCAGCGGCCATTGCGATTGCCGCGGCCGGTTGCCCAGCGGATCGCGGCCTTGTCCAGCTCTTCATCCCGCGCCCAGACCAGACCTGGCGCCAGCGCCAACTGGGTGATCCAGTGCTCGACCACATCAAGGAAGTGCTCTTGGGTGAACGGGTAGAACGACAGCCACAGACCGAAGCGGTCCGACAGGGCAATCTTGTCCTCGACGGCCTCGCTGGGGTGCAGCTCGCCGTCGACCATCTTCCAGTTCTCGTTGTCGCTCTGCTTTTCCGGCACCAGGTGCCGACGGTTGGAGGTGGCATACAGCAGAACGTTGTCCGGCGCCTGCTCGAGAGAGCCGTCCAGCACGCTCTTGAGCACGCGGTAGTCGCCCTCCCCGGCCTCGAACGACAGGTCATCGCAGAACAGCACGAAACGCTGTGGCAGTTTGTGCAATTGTTCCACCACCCGCGGCAGGTCCGCCAGGTGGTCACGCTCGATCTCGATCAGGCGCAGCCCCTGTGGGGCGTACTCTGCCAGCAAGGCACGCACCAGCGACGACTTGCCGGTGCCGCGCGAGCCCCACAGCAGCGCGTGGTTGGCCGGCATGCCGTCGATGAACTGGCGGGTATTGCGGCCCAGTTGTTCACGCTGCCTGTCGACACCTATCAGGTCGGTCAGGCGCATGTCCAGGCTGACCTCGAGCGGCAGCAGAAAACCGCTGCGCCCTTCGCGCTGCCAACGGGCAGCCAGGCACTGGGTCCAATCGATGCTGGGGCGCAATGCCGGCAGCAGCGGTTCCAGACGCGCCAATACCGATTCGGCGCGCTCCAGGAAAGCATTCAAGCGAGAGTCCACGTTATGTCCTCGACACAGATTCTTGGGAAAGCCTGAATGTGCGACAGTACCTGCCAGCTACCGGGGGTGATCGGCTATGCTTGCGCAGCGCACGGAAAGTGGAACTGGCTCGGGATACATGGATATCAAGTTCACCAATCGCCTGTCTTACAAGCAAGCCCGGCTGACGGTCCTGGTCGGTTTCATCCTGGGAACATTGCTCAGTCTCATCCAGATCGGCATCGATTATGCCAGCGAAGACGCCTCTATCAATCGCGAGATGCAGGCACTGCTGCAAATCAGCCACAACCCTGCCTCGCGCATTGCCTACAACCTCGATGCGGAACTGGCCAACGAACTGACCCTGGGCCTGCTCAAATCCCCCGCCATCACCCGTGCGCGCCTGATCGACAACACCGACAGCGTGTTGTCCGATGTGCAGCGCCCGCGCGAACAAAGCAGCTATCGGATGTTGAGTGATTTTCTCTTCGGCCAGAGCCGGCAGTTCCAGGATCGCCTGATGCTCGACCAGATGCCCAGCGAATACCTCGGCACCCTGTATCTTGAAGTCGACACCTTCGCCTTCGGCAGCCGCTTTCTGAAGCGGGCCGAAGTAACGCTGCTCAACGGGTTCGTGCGCAGCCTGGTGCTGACCGGCATCCTGCTGGCACTGTTCTATTTCATGCTGACCAAGCCGCTGGTGCGGGTGATCAGCGCCCTGAGCAACAGCAATGCACGCGCGCCCAACCAGAACAAGCTGGCCTTCCCGCCCGGTCACGAACAGGACGAGATCGGCGTGCTGGTCAAGGTCGCCAACCAGCAGTTCGTGAGCATGGCCACCGAGATCCAGCAGCGGCGCAACGCCGAAAACCGCCTGACCGACTACCTCAACGAGCTGGAAAACATCGTTTCGGCCCGTACCAACGAACTCAAGTCCAGCAACACCCGCCTGAGCCAGTCCAACGAGGAACTGGAGCAGGCGCGACGCCGAGCGCTGGACATGGCCCAGGCCCGTGCCGCATTCCTGGCCAACATGAGCCACGAGATCCGCACCCCGCTCAATGGTCTGCTGGGCATGATCGCGCTGTCGCTGGACAGCCCGCTCAACGCCGAACAACGCCAGCAGCTGTCCATCGCCCACGACTCGGGCAAGGTACTGGTGGAACTGCTCAACGATATTCTCGACCTGTCCAAGTTCGACGCCGGCCAGCTGGAGCTGGAGCGCATCCCCTTCGACCTCGGCGCCCTGGTGGAAGACACCGCCAACCTGCTGTCGCAGAACGCGGCGCCCAGCGTGGAGCTGACCTGCCTGATCGATCCGCAGTTTCCCAGCAGCGTGCTGGGTGACCCCACGCGGGTGCGCCAGATCGTCAGCAACCTGCTGTCCAACGCGCTCAAGTTCACCCGTTTCGGGCGTGTCGACGTTCGCCTGGGCACCTACTCCGGCGGCGTGCGCCTGGAGGTCTGCGACACGGGCATCGGCATCCCGCTGGAAGCCCAGGTCAGGATCTTTCAGCCTTTCACCCAGGCCGGTGCCGGCATTACCCGCCAGTATGGCGGCACCGGCCTGGGCCTGGCGCTGACCCGCAATCTTTGCGAAGCCATGCAGGGGCGCCTGAGCATCAGTTCGGAAGCTGGCTTCGGCAGCCAGTTCAGTGTCGAGCTGCCGCTGGCCTCCCACACCCCGGCGATTGCACCCGCCCCCCTGCGCGGCAAGGTGGTGGCGATCAGCAGCGCCAGCAGCGGCCTTGCCGAACTGCTGCAGAGCCTGCTGCCACGCTGGGGGCTGACGTACTCGCGCCATGACAGCATCGACAGCCTGGTCGACCTGGAGCCCGACCTGCTGGTCACCGACAACCTGGATGGCCTGTTCGGCCTGCGTCCGTCACTCAAGGCGCCAATCCTGCTGGTGACCGCCTATGGCAACTTCCTGCCGGGGGAAGAAGCCGCCCAGTTGGCACCGCTGCAGCAGCAGGCCCGCCCGCTGGCCCGCAACGCCCTGTACCAGACCTTGCAGCGCATTCTGCAGGGCAGTGACGATGCAGGCCCGGTCGCCCAGGCAGGCACCCATACCAGCGAGCGTCGTGCCCGCATCCTGCTGGTGGAAGACAACCCGGTGAACCAGCTGGTCGCCAAGGGCATGCTGGGCAAGCTGGGCTGCGAGGTGATCGTGGCCGCCCACGGCGGGGAGGCCCTGGAGCAGTTGGAGCAAGCCGCCTTCGACCTGGTGCTGATGGACTGCAACATGCCGGTGATGGACGGCTACGAGGCCAGCCGACGCATACGCCAGAGCGGACGCTGGCCCGACCTGCCCATCGTGGCACTTACCGCCAACGCCATGCCCGAGGAACGCGAACGCTGCCGGGCGGCAGGCATGAACGACTACCTGGCCAAACCCTTTCGCCGCGAAGAGTTGCTGGCGCTGATCGATCACTGGGTGCCGCCAACAGCCCCTGAAACCTAGCGCAGCAGCTTTTCGATATCGCCCGCCAGCGCCTCGGGCTTGGTGCTGGGCGCATAACGGCTCACGGCACCCGACTGCGGATCGACCAGGAACTTGGTGAAATTCCACTTGATCGCCTGCGAACCGAACAGGCCGGGAGCCCTCTGCTTGAGCGCGGCGAACAGGGGATGCGCGCCCGCCCCATTGACCTCGACCTTTCTGAACAGGGGAAAGCTCACGCCAAAGTTGGCTTCACAGAACTGCGATATCGCCAGCTCATCGCCCGGCTCCTGCTTGCCGAACTGGTTGCAGGGAAAGCCCAACACCACCAGGCCGCGCTCGCGATAGCGCTGCCATAGCGACTCCAGGCCCTTGTACTGTGGCGTGAACCCGCACTGGCTGGCGGTATTGACCACCAGCACCGCCCTTGCCGGGTAATCCGCCAGGGTTTTCTGCTCGCCCCGCAGGGTGGTGCAGGGAATATTGAGCAAACTGTTGTCGGCCATGACCGCGTCTCCTGCGTTCGGGTGGGTTACTGTCGCGGCACCAGGTCAAGGCACACCGAGTTGATGCAGTAGCGCAGACCGGTGGGCGGCGGGCCGTCGGGAAACACATGGCCCAGATGGGCATCGCAAGTGGCGCAGGTGACTTCGGTGCGAATCATGCCATGTGAGGTATCGCGGATCTCGACCATCGCGTTGTCGGCGATAGGCTCGTAGAAGCTGGGCCAGCCGCAGCCGGAGTCGAACTTGGCTCTGGAATCGAACAGCGGCTTGTTGCAGCAGATGCAATGGTAGACGCCATCGGTGCGGGTGCTGTTGTACTTGCCGCTGAACGGGCGCTCGGTGCCCTTCAGGCGGCACACGTTGTACTGCTCGGGGTCGAGCATCGCACGCCATTCTTCCAGGGTTTTCTCGATCTTTTCCATCACCAGGCCTCGCTGAATTAAAAACCCCGCACTGCGTCTTTTCGACAACGCGGGTGGCACGTATTATTGCGCCTCATCAGACGTCAGTCTGGCACCCGCGTTACACGCATTTCAAACGTTTTCACAGCGCAATGCGCGGCGATCTTTTCTAATCGGGATCACATCATGCAGGTCAGCAAATCGAACAAGCTCGCCAATGTCTGCTACGACATTCGCGGCCCGGTGCTCAAGCACGCCAAACGCCTGGAGGAGGAAGGCCACCGCATCCTCAAGCTGAACATCGGCAACCCGGCGCCCTTTGGTTTCGAGGCGCCCGACGAGATCCTCCAGGATGTGATCCGCAACCTGCCCACCGCCCAGGGCTACAGCGACTCCAAGGGCCTGTTCAGCGCGCGCAAGGCGGTGATGCAGTACTACCAGCAGAAGCAGGTCGAAGGTGTCGGCATCGAGGACATCTACCTGGGCAACGGCGTGTCCGAGCTGATCGTGATGTCGATGCAGGCCCTGCTCAACAACGGCGACGAGGTGCTGATCCCGGCCCCGGACTACCCGCTGTGGACCGCTGCGGTGAGCCTGGCCGGCGGCAACCCGGTGCACTACCTGTGCGACGAGCAGGCCGACTGGTTCCCCGACCTTGCCGACATCAAGGCCAAGATCACCCCCAACACCAAGGCCATGGTGATCATCAACCCGAACAACCCCACTGGCGCGGTGTACTCGCGCGAGCTGCTGCTGGGCATGCTGGAAATCGCCCGCCAACACAACCTGGTGGTGTTCTCCGACGAGATCTACGACAAGATCCTGTACGACAATGCCGTGCACATCTGCACCGCCTCGCTGGCCCCCGACCTGCTCTGCCTGACCTTCAACGGCCTGTCCAAGTCGTACCGGGTGGCGGGCTTCCGCTCCGGCTGGCTGGCGTTGTCCGGGCCCAAGCAGCACGCCCAGAGCTATATCGAAGGCATCGACATGCTGGCCAACATGCGCCTGTGCGCCAACGTGCCGAGCCAGCACGCCATCCAGACCGCACTGGGCGGCTACCAGAGCATCAATGACCTGGTGCTGCCGCCAGGTCGCCTGCTGGAGCAGCGCAACCGCACCTGGGAGCTGCTCAACGACATTCCAGGGGTCAGCTGCGTCAAGCCGATGGGCGCCCTGTATGCCTTCCCGCGCATCGACCCGAAGGTCTGCCCGATCTTCAACGACGAAAAGTTCGCCCTTGACCTGCTGCTGTCGGAAAAACTGCTGATCGTGCAAGGCACCGCCTTCAACTGGCCGTGGCCCGACCACTTCCGCGTCGTGACCCTGCCACGTGTCGATGACCTGGAGCAGGCGATCGGTCGCATCGGCAATTTCCTCAAGACCTACCAGCAGTAAGCCCGAATGCCTGCCTGCGCCAGCCCTGGCGCAGGCCACGGGCCAACCTCAAGCCTGCCGCTCTGGCTCGCGCACCTGGCATTCTCCGCGCCTGCCCGCACAAGTACACAGTTTGAAATAGTCGCCCGGTTGAATACACGGAGCGCGCACCTTATATACCCCGCATACGCAAGCTTTCTATCCGTCAGGAGAACGTAACAACCATGATGCGCATTTTGCTGTTTGTGGCCACCAACCTTGCGGTCGTGCTGATTGCCAGCATCACCCTGAGCCTGTTCGGCTTCAACGGGTTCATGGCGGCAAACGGGGTTGACCTCAAGCTCGACCAGTTGCTGATTTTCTGCGCTGTGTTCGGCTTTGCCGGCTCGCTGATCTCGCTGTTCATCTCCAAGTGGATGGCGAAGATGAGCACCGGTACCCAGATCATCACCCAGCCGCGCACCCACCATGAGCAATGGCTGCTGCAGACCGTCGAAGAGCTTTCCCGCCAGGCAGGCATCAAGATGCCCGAGGTGGGCGTCTTCCCGGCCTACGAGGCCAACGCCTTCGCTACCGGCTGGAATCGCAACGATGCGTTGGTCGCGGTCAGCCAGGGCCTGCTAGAGCGTTTCTCGCGTGATGAAGTCCGCGCCGTGCTGGCCCACGAGATCGGCCACGTCGCCAACGGCGACATGGTGACCCTCGCGCTGGTACAGGGTGTGGTCAACACCTTCGTGATGTTCTTCGCACGCATCATCGGCAATTTCGTCGACAAGGTGATCTTCAAGAACGAAGAAGGCCAGGGCATTGCCTACTACATCGCGACCATCGTTGCCGAACTGGTCCTGGGTATCCTGGCCAGCATCATCGTCATGTGGTTCTCGCGCAAGCGCGAGTTCCGCGCCGACGAAGCCGGCGCCCGCCTGGCCGGCACCAACGCGATGATTGGCGCGCTGCAGCGCCTGCGTTCTGAACAGGGCGTGCCTGTGCACATGCCTGACACCCTGAATGCCTTCGGCATCAATGGTGGCCTCAAGCAGGGCCTGGCAGGCCTGCTGATGAGTCACCCGCCGCTGGAAGATCGTATCGAAGCCCTGCGTCGTCGCGGCTAAGCGAGCAGCAGGCAAACAGGAAGGGCGACCCACGGGTTGCCCTTTTTCATTTCAGCGTTGCAGACGGTACACCCGCTCCACCAGCCGATCAGCACCCGCCTTGATGAACCTGGGGCTCTGCGCCAACACGTCGTCCTGCGCGGCGATCGCCAACTGCCACTGCTCGCCAAACAGGCGCTCGACCTCTTCATCGGGCACGGCAAAGGGCGGACCGTCAGTGACCGCCTGATCGTAGTCAAGAGTGATCAACAGGCCCTTGCAAGGCGACGGCAGGAGCTGCTGCAGATGCGCCACATACCGCTCGCGCATGGCAGGCGGCAAGGCGATGATCGCGGCACGGTCGTAAAGGCCCGCACAGCCCCGCACGTCACCCGCAGTCAGTGCGAAGAAATCGCCACACCACAACTCGATGCCCTCGCTGCGGTAGACCGTGAAGGCCCCCTGCTGCGAAACCTGCGGCTCCCGCTCATGCTCGGAAAAAAAGTCCTTCACCGCCCGCTCGGACAACTCCACCCCAAGCACGTCGTGGCCTTGCGCGGCCAGCCACGCCATGTCCAGACTCTTGCCGCACAGCGGCACCAGTACACGGGCACCAGGCGCAATGCCCAGTGCGGGCCAATGCTGCTGCAGATACGGGTTGACCTGCTGCTGGTGAAAGCCGATCAGATCGTTCTCCCAGCGGTTGTGCCAGAACGCGGGCTGCATAACCTTACCTCGATAAATTCGATTAAATACCGCAAAAACTTATATTAGATTTAGATCAATGATCTGCCTGAAGATGGCTGCATATTAACCTTCAGGACCACCCCGATGCTGCCCAGCCTGTTTATCTCCCACGGCTCTCCCATGCTGGCACTGGAACCGGGTGCCAGCGGCCCGGCACTTGCGCGCCTGGCGGCGCAACTGCCGCGCCCCAGAGCGATCGTCGTGATGTCTGCGCACTGGGAAACCACCGAACTGCGCGTGACAAGCAACCCGCACCCACCCACCTGGCACGACTTCGGCGGCTTTCCGGCCGCCTTGTATGCCGTGCAGTACCCTGCCCCCGGCGACCCACAGCTCGCCGAACAGGTAAGGCAACGGCTCAATGAAGCCGGGCTGCCCACAACACTCGACGCCAAGCGGCCTTTCGACCATGGCGCGTGGGTGCCCCTGTCGCTGATGTACCCGGCGGCGGACATACCGGTGGTGCAGGTATCACTGCCCAGCCAGCACGGCCCGGCGTACCAGCAACAGGTAGGCCAGGCACTGGCGGCCCTGCGCGAGGAAGGCGTGCTGCTGATCGGCTCCGGCAGCATTACCCACAACCTGCGCGAACTCGACTGGCATGCCGGCCCCGAGAGCGTAGAGCCCTGGGCACTGGCGTTTCGCGACTGGATGATCGACAAGCTGGCTGCGGGCGACACGCCGGCCCTGCATGACTATCGCCGGCAGGCGCCGTTTGCGGTGCGCAACCACCCGAGCGACGAGCACCTGCTGCCGCTGTACTTTGCCCGCGGCGCGGGCGAGCGGTTCGCGATCGAGCACCAGGGCTTCACCCTGGGAGCACTGGGAATGGATATCTATCGGTTCGACTGAGGCGGCAGCCCTTTCCCCGGCAAGGCCGGCCCCTATAAGCCAAACAGGCCGCCCAGGCAAAAAAAATCCCCGAACCAGTCGGGGATTTTTCATTTCACTCGAAGATCAATCTTCGCGATAACGACGCAGCTTCAGCTGCTTGCCGGCAACGCGAGTGTCCTTGAGCTTGGTCAGCAGCTTCTCGAGGCCATCTTCCGGCAGCTCGACCAGGCTGAAGCTGTCGCGCACCTGGATGCGACCGATCGCTTCGCGGGCCAGGCCGCCTTCGTTGAGGATCGCACCCAGCAGGTTCTTGGCCGCGATACCGTCACGCGCACCCAGCGCGGTACGGCAACGTGCACGACCTTCACCCAGTGGCATCGGCGCGCGACGCTCACGCTCGCCACGCTCGGAGCGCTCACCGGCAGGACGATCACCACGTGGGGCCGAAGTCGGCACCAGCGGCTGCTCTTTCTCGACGGCTTCCAGGGTCAGCGCCTGGCCATTGGTGGCCTTGCGCAGCAGGGCCGCGGCCAGGGCACGCGGGCTGCAACCGATGTCGGCAGTCAGGCGGTCGAGCAGATCACCGTGGGTAGCTTCTGCATCGGCAACCAGCGGCGCGAGGCTGTTGGTGAGCTTCTTGATGCGCGCGTCCAGTACGGCCTGGGCGTTGGGCAGACGAACTTCGGCAACCTTCTGGCCGGTCACACGCTCGATCACCTGCAGCATGCGGCGCTCACGCGGGGTGACCAGCAGCAGTGCACGACCTTCGCGACCGGCACGGCCGGTACGGCCGATACGGTGAACGTAGGACTCCGGATCGTACGGCATGTCGACGTTGAACACGTGGGTGATGCGCGGTACGTCCAGACCACGGGCAGCGACGTCGGTAGCGACGACGATGTCCAGGCGACCGTCCTTGAGCGAGTCGATGACGCGCTCACGCTGGTTCTGGGCGATGTCACCGTTGAGCGCGGCAGCCTTGTAGCCTTTGGCTTCCAGGGCGCTGGCCAGGTCCAGGGTGGCTTGCTTGGTACGTACGAAGGCGATCAGTGCATCGAACTCTTCGACTTCCAGCAGGCGCAGTACCGCCGAGACCTTCTGGTCGGCGTGGACCATCAGGTGTGCCTGCTCGATGGCAGTCACGGTCTGGGTCTTGGTCTGGATCTTGACGTGTTTCGGGTCACGCAGGTGACGCTCGGCGATCGCACGGATCGACTGCGGCAGGGTGGCCGAGAACAGTACGGTCTGGCGGGTTTCCGGCATGGCCTTGAAGATGACTTCCAGGTCGTCCATGAAGCCCAGCTTGAGCATTTCGTCAGCTTCGTCGAGCACCAGGTGATTGACGGTAGCCAGCACCTTCTCGTCGCGACGCAGGTGGTCGCACAGACGGCCAGGGGTAGCGACGACGATCTGCGCGCCGTTACGGATTGCTTTGAGTTGTGGGCCCATCGGGGCACCACCGTATACCGCTACCACGGTAACGCCCGGCATCTGCTTGGCGTAGGTTTCGAATGCGGTAGCTACTTGCAGCGCCAACTCACGGGTTGGCGCCAGGATCAGGGCTTGCGGCTCGCGCTTGCTCGGGTCGATGCGGTGCAGGATTGGCAGAGCGAAGGCAGCGGTTTTACCGGTACCTGTCTGCGCCTGACCGATCATGTCATGACCGGCAAGAATAATCGGGATCGATTGCTGCTGAATGGCCGATGGCTCTTCGTAGCCAGTGGCGATAACGGCGGCAACAATACTTGGATGAAGATCGAGAGCGGCGAAGCCGCCGGTTTCCTGGGTCATGGGTCTGCCTCTAAGTGCATCCGCAAAGACCCATGCTCCAAAGCTGCACATGCCTTGTAAGACCCGAAGGTCACCCTGGCAGCTTTGTCGGCGGGGATTTGCGAAAACGATTGAAGAAAAAAAGGAACGTCAAGGCAGAGTCCGCGGTGCGGACGCGCAGCCGAAGCTGGCTTCGGGGAATTGCACTACCTGAACGAGGTCCGGTAAAAGACCGGCGCGTACTATACCCGATTTCCTGCATCGCGTGAGACTTTTTTACAGGGAAGAGAAGCCCGGAGGCCTCGAATCGACAGCCCTTGCCGATGATCGAGGCCCACGCGTCTGTTGGCGGCGCGGCCGGAGCTGAAACGATTTATTCAAGATGCCGGTCGGATCACCTCGATCAGGCGCTGCAGGGAGTAGCCCAGGCGCGGCTCAAGGGCCCGGGCGCGCGCGGTGAGCGCCTCCCGGTCGAGGGTCTGGTCGAGGTCGGCGGGCACCAGCAGGATGACGTTGCCCTCCTTCACCGGCAGCTCCCAGTAATGGCGGTGATACAGCCCGCGCAACAGCGCAGCGCCCAGCGGCTTACCGTCATCGGTGGCCCACTGGTTGATGACCAGCCAGCCGCCGGGGTTCAGGCGCTTCTGGCAGTCTTCGAGAAACTTCCAGGCCAGGTGGCCGACGCCGGGCCCGTGGTCGGTGTAGAGGTCGACGAAGATCAGGTCGGCAGGCTCGGCCGTCTCCAGCAGCTCGACCGCATCACCCACGCGGATGTACAGGCGCGGATCATCGTCCAGCCCCAGGTACTCGATGGCCAGGCGCGGCACCTCGGGACGCAGCTCGATGGCCTCCACGTCCTCCAGGGGCAGGAACTTCAGGCAGGCCTGGGTCAGGGTACCGGCACCCAGGCCGAGAAACAGCGCGCTCTCAGGCTCGCAGTGGCACAGCGCGCCCACCAGCATGGCGCGGGTATAGTCGTACTCCAGCCAGCTCGGGTCGGCAGTGAATACGCAGCTCTGCTCGATGGCCTCGCCAAACTCGAGAAAGCGGTAGTCCTCGACTTCCAGCACGCTGATGGTGCCGAACTCGTCGTGCACCTGCGCCAGCAGCCGCTCTACCCGTTCCTCTGTCATGCTCTCTCCCGACACCTGCATGTGCCCAAGCAAAAACGACCATTGTCCGTCAATACAGGCGATGCAACAAGGCAGGGTCCAGGTGTTAGCATGTTCACAGCCCTTTTCCGATAGAAACCGAGCCTGTGATGAGCCAACCCTGGAGTCCCGATAGCTGGCGTGCCCTGCCGATCCAGCAGCAACCGCACTACCCCGATGCAGCGCACCTGCTCAAGGTCGAGCAGACCCTGGCCAGCTACCCGCCGCTGGTGTTCGCCGGCGAGGCGCGCGAGCTGCGCCGCCAGTTCGCCGAAGTGACCGAAGGCCGTGCCTTCCTGCTGCAGGGCGGCGATTGCGCCGAAAGCTTTGCCGAGTTCTCGGCAGCGAAAATCCGCGACACCTTCAAGGTGCTGCTGCAGATGGCCATCGTCATGACCTTTGCCGCCGGCTGCCCGGTGGTCAAGGTGGGGCGCATGGCCGGGCAGTTCGCCAAGCCGCGCTCGTCCAATGACGAAACCATCGGCGAGGTGACCCTGCCGGCCTACCGGGGCGACATCGTCAACGGCATCGGCTTCGACCCTGCCAGCCGCGTGCCCGACCCGGAGCGCCTGCTGCAGGCCTATCACCAGTCCACCGCCAGCCTCAACCTGCTGCGCGCCTTCGCCCAGGGTGGTTTCGCCGACCTGCACCAGGTGCACAAGTGGAACCTGGACTTCATCGCCAACTCGGCGCTGGCCGAAAAGTACAGCCAGCTGGCCGACCGCATCGACGAGACCCTGGCCTTCATGCGCGCCTGCGGCATGGACAGCTCGCCGCAACTGCGCGAAACCAGCTTTTTCACCGCGCACGAGGCGCTGCTGCTCAACTACGAGGAAGCCTTCGTGCGGCGCGACAGCCTGACCGGCGACTACTTCGACTGCTCGGCGCACATGCTCTGGATCGGTGATCGCACCCGTCAGCTGGACGGCGCCCACGTGGAGTTCCTGCGCGGGGTGAACAACCCGATCGGGGTCAAGGTGGGCCCGAGCATGAACACCGAGGAGCTGATCCGCCTGATCGACATCCTCAACCCGGCCAACGACCCGGGCCGGCTCAACCTGATCGTGCGCATGGGGGCCAACAAGGTCGGCGAGCACCTGCCGGGGCTGATCCGCAGCGTCGAGCGCGAGGGGCGCAAGGTGCTGTGGAGCTCCGACCCGATGCACGGCAATACCATCAAGGCCAGCAGCGGCTACAAGACCCGCGATTTCGCGCAGATCCTGGGCGAGGTCAAGCAGTTCTTCCAGGTGCACCAGGCCGAAGGCAGCCATGCCGGTGGCATTCACATCGAGATGACCGGTCAGAACGTCACCGAATGCATCGGCGGCGCCCGGCCGATCACCGAAGACGCGCTGTCGGACCGTTACCACACCCACTGCGACCCGCGCATGAACGCCGACCAGTCGCTGGAGCTGGCGTTCCTGATCGCCGAAACGCTCAAGCAGGTACGGCGCTGACACCTGCACGGCCCTCGACGGCCGTGCCGGCTCGACCCGCGGCGGGCTTCAGACCCTGAAGCCCAGCATCAACGCGCACACCACCAGAAACACACAGAACAACGAGCGCAGGACCTTTTCCGGCAGCGCATGGGCCAGCTTCACGCCCCAGCTGATACTCAGCAAGCCGCCCAGTGCCAGCGCGATGCCCATGTTCCAGTCCACATGCTGGTGCAGCCCGTAGGTCAGCAGCGTGACCGAGGTACTGGGCGCCGCCAGTGCCAGCGACAGGCCCTGGGCAACCACCTGGGTGGTGCCGAACACACTGGTCAGCACCGGTGTGGCGACCACCGCGCCCCCTACACCGAACAGCCCGCCGACCACACCGGCCCCCCCGCCCAGCACACCCAGCCAGGGCCAGGGCTGGCGCAACTCGGTCGAAGGCGGCGCGTTGCGAGTGAACATGCGCACCAGGTTCCACACCGTCAGCGCCACCAGAAACACCACGAAGCCGACGCGCATGGCCTGTGCATCCAACCCCACTGCCCAGATCGAGCCGAGCCAGGCGAACACGAAGCCGGCCAGCGACAAGGGCAATGCATGACGCAGCTCGATGCGATTGCGCTGGTGATAGCGCCACAGCGCCAGCAACACGTTCGGCACCACCATCACCAGCGCGGTGCCCTGGGCCAGTTGCTGGTCAAGGCCGAACAGCACGCCCAGCACGGGGATCGCGATCAGGCCGCCGCCGATCCCGAACAGCCCGCCCAAGGTACCCAGCCCTGCTCCCAATACGATGTACATCAACCACTCGACCATGCTCGCCTCTCTGCTCTGCAATAGCGCCATGCTACCGATGGCGGGCTAGCGGGGAAACGCACAGCAACGCACAATGGCTGTGCCCAATTCGCACAAGCAATCACCATGACCCCGGACGCCCTCACCCAACACCTGAGCCTGTTTCTCGATGTGCTCGAAAGCGGCAGCTTTTCTGCCGCAGCACGGCGCCACCCGCTGACCCCTTCGGCGGTGGCCCGACGCATCGATACCCTGGAGGCCGCCGTGGGCAGCCGCCTGTTCGTGCGCAGCACCCATGCGGTACGCCCCACGCCCGCCGGCAATGCATTCGCCGAACGCGCCCGGCGTATCGTCGAAGAGCTGCGTCTGGCCCGCGCCGAGGCCGTGTCGCTGAGCAATGCACCGGAGGGCCTGATCCGCATCGATGCGCCTTCGGCGTTTGGTCGCCGCCACCTGGCACCGGCCATCGCCGATTTTCTGGTGGCGTACCCGGGCCTGGACGTGCAACTGCGCCTGATCGACAGCTTCGTCGACCTGCAGGGCGCGCACCTGGGCGAAGTCGACCTGGTGCTGCGTGCAGGCCCTCTGGCCGATACCCGGCTGGTGGCAACACCACTGGCGTACATGGTGCGCATTGCCTGCGCCAGCCCCGCCTACCTGCAGGCCCGTGGCGTGCCTGCCAGCCCCTGCGACCTGCCAGAGCACGACGGGCTGGACTGGGATGGCCTGGCCCCACCCTTCGCCTGGCGCTTCGCGGTGGACGGGCAGATGCGTCTGCTGCGCCCCTCGCGCATGCGCATGAGCGCCAACAATGCCGAGACCCTGCTGTTCGGCGCCCTGGCGGGCCTGGGCATCGCGCACCTGCCCACCTGGCTGATCAGCGAGTACCTGCTGCGCGGCGACCTGCTGCCGCTGTTCTGCGAGAACGGGCTGCCCCCGGCCGAAACCAGCGGTGTCTATGCATTGCGCCTTGAACATGAAACGAACTCTCGCAGCCGTTTGCTGCTCGAATTCCTCAAGAGCCGCTTCAGCCCCATCCCTCCCTGGGACCTGGCACTGCAGAGCGAGCTGCGCTGGCAATAGCGCGCATAGCATGCGCGCCACCATTTCATGGACCAGATAGAAAGGAGCCGCATGAACGCCACCTCCAAAGCGCCCGTTTACGATGAGCTGCTGCTCGACAATCAGGTGTGCTTCGCCCTGCACTCCACGTCACTGCTCATGACCAAGGTGTACAAGCCACTGCTGCAGGCACTGGGCCTGACCTACCCGCAGTACCTGGCCATGCTGGTGCTATGGGAGCAGGACGGGCTGACCGTCGGCGAAATCAGCCATCGCCTGCTGACCGACCCCGGCTCGCTCACGCCCTTGCTCAAGCGCCTGGAAGCCGAGGGCCTGCTCAAGCGCACCCGCAGCCGCGAGGACGAGCGCGTGGTGATCGTGCAACTGACTGCCCAGGGGCGTGCCCTGCAAGCGCAGGCACGCTCGATACCGCCGTGCATCCTGGGCGCCAGCGGCCACTCGCTGGAGCGCCTGCAACGCTTGCAGGCCGAGCTGCTGGCGCTGCGCGACAACCTGCAGAACAGCCTCTGACGGCGCCGCAGCCGCGCACGCAGGGCATAAAAAAACCCGGCCTTGGCCGGGTTTTCGTGTTCGCGCAGATCGCCAGGTTTAAACCTTGGCGCGGCCCTTGTAGGAGCCACCTTCGCGGGTGTCGATCTCGATCCAGTCACCGATCTCGATGAAGTCGGCAACCGACAGCTCGGTACCGTTCTTCAGTTTGGCAGGCTTCATGACCTTGCCGGAGGTATCGCCACGGGCGGAACCTTCGGTGTAGTCGACCTGACGCACGATGGTGGTCGGCAGCTCTACGGAAACCAGGCGGTCTTCGAAGAATACGGCTTCGCATACATCGGTCATGCCTTCTTCAACGAAAGGCAGAACGCTTTCGATGTCTTCGGCGTTCAGCTCGTACATGGTGTAGTCGGTGGTGTCCATGAACGTGTAGGTGTCGCCGCTGATGAAGGACAGGGTCGCTTCTTTGCGGTCGAGGATCACGTCGTCCAGCTTGTCGTCGGCGCTGTAGACGGTTTCGGTCTTGTAGCCGGTCAGCAGGTTTTTCAGCTTGGTCTTCATGATCGCGCTGTTACGGCCCGATTTGGTGAATTCAGCTTTCTGAACCAGCCAAGGGTCGTTGTCGATACGGATCACGGTACCGGGTTTCAGCTCTTTACCAGTTTTCATTGCGAGATATCCGAATTTGGATGGATTTACAAAAATCGAGGCCGCATATCATAGCGAATTTCGACAAAACTGTACCAGCGCCGTGGCAAGGTCCGGCTGAGCGGCCTGCGCGGCGCACCAGCGCTCGGCGTGGGCGCTCAGTTCCGGCCAGTGCGCCAGCAGCTCGAGCCACGCCTGGCCCATGTCGCGATCCATGTTCCAGGCCCGCCACAGCGCCACCAGCGCGGCGGCTGCCGGGGCCGACAGGCCCTGGGTGTAATGGTCCAGAAAGGCCTCGAGCTTTTCCCAGTGGGCGTACTCTTCCTGCACATAGATATGCCACAGCAGTGGCCGCCCGGCCCACTGAGCACGCACGAACGAGTCCTCGCCGCGCACCGCATTGAACTCGCAGCACCACAGCAGCCGATCATAGTCATCCTGGCTGACGAAGGGCAGGATCTGCACCGTCAGCGCCCCACGCTGCGTCACACTGCCCACCCCCAGCCCGCTCTCGCCCAGCCAGGCCTGCACATCCCCCAGGATGCGCCCCTCGGGCACCAGCAGGTGACTGGGGCGGGTGTCGGCGGCCAGCACATCGAGCCAACTGGCCAGGCCCGGGTTCTCATAGGCGAACAACGAGATCAGCCGTGCACCCTCATGCACCCTCACGCCCAGGCCGCGCAGGAATGCCTGACGGGCCTGCGGGTCGTCTTCGAACGCCTTGCGACGCGCCAGCAACGTGGCTTCGCGCAGCAACCCGCCGGTACCGGGCGTGAACCCCGGAAAGAAGAACACCTTGCGCAGACCATTGGCCTGGGGCGACGGCAGGCCGTGGCAGCCTTCCACCCAGCCCTCGGCGCTCAGGTACTCCAGGTTCAGCCACACTGCCGGCACGGTGCGGTCCTGCATGGCCTGGACATAGGCCGCTGGCAAGTGGCAGCCGAAGGCGCCGATCACCACGTCCGGCACTGCCGTCGGCTGCCAGTCGGCCGGCCACAGGCACACCTCGACGCCTTGCTGCCATTGCTGCCGGGCCTGGGCGTCCGCCTCGGGGCACAGGCGCACGAAGGCCGCCAGTTCATCCACCCACAGGCGCACCGCCACGTCGTGTTCGGCCACCAGTTGCCGGGCCAGGCGCCAGGTGACGCCGATGTCGCCATAGTTGTCGACGACGCAACAGAAGATATCCCAGGTCGGTTTCATGGCAGGCACCTCGCGTTGAGCCGGAAACAAAAAGCGCCGATTGTCCGGGTTAATCATTGCAGACAACAGTAGCGAGGCTGAATAAAACCCGCGCTGCATGCGACAATCGCCGCCATTGTCCTGGCCAGGAGGCTGCCATGTCGTACCGTGCGCGTCGCCGTGAACTGAAAATTTCGCAAAACCCGCTGCAACTGATCCTGTGCGTGGCCATCGGCCTTTGGCTGGGCTTCGTTGCCATCATGCTGACCCTGTGGCTGGGCTGGCAGTACCTGCCCGACCTGCGCCAGCCCCTGCACGAGGTGATCGCCCCGCCCGCGCCGGCCCTGGCGCCGCAGCAGTCGCCGGAGCAGAACCGCATGTTCGAGCAGTACAAGCAGATCCTGCACGATCAGGCGGTGCAGCAGGCCGAGGAGCAGGCCCAGGGCAGCCCGCGCAACCTGTCCAACCCCAGATGCCAGTTCTGGCTGCAACAGAACCGTACCGCCCCCACCGAGAAAAGCCGCGCCAATGTCCTTGAGTTCTGCAACTGAGATGAACAAGACCGACCTGCTGGCGCGCATCATCGAGCGCCTGGGCGTCGACCTCGACGTGGCACAACGTGCTGCGCAGACCGCGTATGAGGCGGCCACTGCCGAGGAGAACATCGCCGAGAACAAGTACGACACCCTCGGCCTGGAAGCCTCGTACCTGGCCACCGGGCAGGCCCGGCGCATGGAGGAGATTCGCCAGGCACGGCTGGCGTACCAGCAACTGACCCTGCGCGACTACGACCCCGAGGCCGGCGTGCAACTGAGCAACCTGGTGCTGCTGGCCGACGAACAGGATCGCCAGCAGCGCGTGTTCCTGGGGCCGGAAGCGGCAGGGCTGAAAATCGGCGAAGGGCAGGCGCTGATCACGGTGATCACCCCGCGCTCACCTTTGGGGCAAAGCCTGATGGGCAAGCTCGAGGGCGACGAGGTGGTGCTGGTACTGGGCAATGGGCGCCAGGTCTACGAACTGGTGGAAGTGCTCTGAAGCACTTCGCTGGCTTGCCAGCGAAGTGGCCTCCACGGCTAACAGCTTGCCCTTGCCGCCAGGTTCTGCTCCAGCAACTGGACGAAGGCCCGCGCCGCCGGCGTCGGGGTGGTCGACCAGATCGCGTACAGGTGGCGCACCGGGGCATCGCACACCGGTACTGCGGCAACGCCCTTGAAGCCTGCGGCGATCCTTGCCGGTACCAGCCCCAGGGCCAGGCTACGCTGCACGAACTTCTCGATCAGGCCGATACTGCCCACCTCGAACTGCACCCGATGACGCACCCCTGCGGCGGCAAATGCCTCGTCGGTCTGTCGACGCGCGCCGCTGCCAGCCTGGAAGTCCACCAGAGGCTGGTCTTCCAGTTGCTCCAGCGCCAGACGCCCGATGCCTGCCAGCGGGTGCTGCAGCGGCAGCACCGCCACCAGCTCCTCGGCCGCCAGCAGGCGCGACGCCACCCCCGCCAGCGGCTCCCCCGGCCAGACGCCGATGAACGCCACATCCAGGCGCCGTTCGCGCACATCGGCAATCAGCAGCTCGCTCTTGCCGATCAGCCAGCGAATGTCCACCTGCGGGTACTGCCCGTGAAAACCGGCCAGCAGGTCCACCAGGTCCAGCTCGGTCAGCGAGCTGATCTCGCCGATGGACAAGCGCCCGCGCACTTCGCCACAGGCTGCGGCCACGTCCTCGGCGATGCGCCGGGTGGCCTCCAGCGCCGTGCGTGCGCTGAGCACGAAGGCTTCGCCAGCAGGTGTAAGGCGCACCCGGCGCGAGCTGCGCTCGAACAGCAAGGTGCCCAGTTGCGACTCCAGGCGCGCCACCTGATGACTCAAAGCCGACTGCACCACATGACAACGTTCGGCCGCACGGGTGAAACTACCGGTATCGGCCACCGCCAGCGCGTATTCGATCTGCTTGAGGTTCATCTTTCCATCTGCACAAGAGATTGATGGGATCTAAACGATTCATTGGCGTCATGCTAGCGCATTTTCGATAATGCACTCCCCCTCCCCCCTGACAACGAGACGGTCCATGGCCCCCGCCACAACTCACCTGAGCCGCGCCCTGATTCTGCTGATGGCAACCGCCACCGGCCTGGCCGTGGCCAGCAACTACATATGCGCAGCCCTTGCTGCACAGCATCGCTCAGCATTTCGGCCTGACCACCGCCACCGCCGGCAGCGTCGTGATTGCCGCCCAGCTGAGCTACGGCGCCGGCCTGTTGCTGCTCGCGCCGCTGGGTGACCTGTTCGAACAACGCCGCCTGATCGTCAGCATGATCGCCATCGCCACGGTCGGCCTGCTGATCAGCGCCTTCGCCCCCAGCCTGATGTGGCTGCTGATCGGCACCACCCTGACCGGGCTGTTCTCGGTGGTGGCGCAGGTACTGGTGCCGATGGCCGCCGGCCTGAGCGACCCGTCCGAGCGCGGGCGAGTGGTCGGCACGCTGATGAGCGGCCTGCTGCTGGGCATTCTGCTGGCGCGCACCGCTGCCGGGTTCATGGCGACCCTGGGTGACTGGCGCAGCATCTACCTGCTGGCCGCTGCGCTCATGGCCCTGAGCGCCATCGCCCTGGCCAGGGCCCTGCCCGAGCGCCACCAGCACGCCGGGCTCAAGTACCCCGCACTGATCGGTTCGGTGTTCCGCCTGTTCGTGGATGAGCCGGTGCTGCGCCTGCGCTCGTTGCTGGGGCTGCTGTCGTTCTGCCTGTTCGCGCTGTTCTGGACACCCCTGGCGTTTCTGCTGGCAGCCGAGCCTTACCACTACTCCGATGCGGTGATCGGGCTGTTCGGCCTGGCCGGTGCTGCCGGCGCGCTGGCCGCCAACTGGGCCGGGCGCCTGGCCGACCGCGGCAAGGGCTCGCTGGGCACCACCGTGGGGCTGCTGGCCCTGGTGCTGGCCTGGGTACCGCTGGCCTTCGCCCAGGTGTCGCTCGCCGCCCTGCTGATTGGCGTGCTGGTGCTCGACCTGGCGGTACAGCTGGTGCACGTGAGCAACCAGAACGCGGTGATCGCCCTGCGCCCCGAGGCGCGCAACCGACTCAATGCCGGGTACATCACCTGCTACTTCATCGGTGGCGCACTGGGCTCGCTGTTGGGTACGCAGTTGTTCCAGGCCCACGGCTGGAACGGCATCGTGGTGGCGGGGCTGGTGATCGGCGGCGTGGCGCTGGTGGTGTGGCTGTGGGTGGAGCGCCGCTCGGCTCAGGTGAAGGCCGCGTAACGGCGTTCGCCAGCAAGGCTGGCTCCTACCCGCAGGCCCCCTTCAGGTAACATGGCGCCCCGCCTGCCGGCGCGCCTGTTGCTGGCCCTCAAGGAACCTGCGCATGACCCTGCACCACCCTCGCCTGCCCCTGGGGCTGCTGAGCCTCGGCCTGGCCCTGAGCTCGTCCACCACCCTGGCCGACAGCGGCATCACCCTCGCGCCCCTGAACGTGTCCGATGTGCTCGAGGACGGCTACCAGCCGCGCCAGGCCTCGGTGGCCGGCTTTGGCGCGGCGCCGCTGCTCGACACCCCCGCCTCGGTGTCGGTGTTCACCGAACAGTTGCTGCAGGACCGCCAGGTGCGCCTGCTCAGCGAGGTGCTGCAAAGCGATGCCTCGGTCGGCGAGAGCTATGCGCCCATCGGCTACTACGAGAACTTCAACGTGCGCGGCTTCGAACTGGACGCCGCCCACAGCTACACCATCAACGGCCAGACCATCGCCGGCGAGCAGAACGTGGCGCTGGAGAACAAGCAGCAGGTCGAGTTGCTCAAGGGGCTGTCGGGCCTGCAAAGCGGAGTAGCCGAACCCGGCGGGCTGATCAACTATGTGACCAAGCGCCCGCAGGACATCCGTTCGCTCACGGTATCGAGCACGGCCCTGGGCGAGCGCTACATCGCCACCGACCTGGGCGGCTGGTTTGGCAGCGAACGCCAGTTCGGCCTGCGCGCAAACCTGGCCCATGAAGATATCCGCTCCTACGTCGACCATGCCGACGGCCAGCGCGACTTCGCTTCGCTGGCCTTCGACTGGCAAGTGAACCCGGATGCGCTGCTGCAACTGGATGTCGAGTACCAGCAGCGCGAGCAGCGCTCGGTGCCCGGCTACCAGTTGCTCGGCGGCAACCGCCTGCCCCACGGCATCGACCCCGATGATCGCCTGGCCTATCAGCACTGGGCCAAGCCGGTGCAGATCGACTCGCTGAACCTGGGCGGTCGCTTCGAATACCGCTTCAGCGACACCTGGACCGGCAGCGTGAGCGCTTCGCGCAGCCGCGTGGTGATCGACGACTACAGCGCGTTCGCCTGGGGCTGCTACGGCGCCGCCAGCTGCGCAGGCTCGAAGGTGCCGAACTACTTCAGCCCCGAGGGCGACTACGACATCTACGACTACCGCAGCCCGGACGATACCCGGCGCACCGACGAGGCACAGGTCACTCTCAACGGCTTGTTTGCCCTGGCGGGCCTGGAGCACGAGCTGACGGTCGGCAGCAGCGCGCAACGGCGCACTGTCGACCAGCGACCGACGTTCAACGAGTGGATCGGCAGCGGCAACATCTACCAGCCTACGCCGGCACTGGAGCCCTTCGACGGCAGCCCGGGCCACCGCGAACGCCGCCTCGACAGCCGCCAGTACGGCCTGTTCGCCAGCGACCGGATCAGCTTCGACGAACACTGGCAGACGGTACTCGGTGCGCGCGTTGTACGCCTGGACGAGCAGGCCTTTGGTGAAGATGGCAACCTGCGCCGGCATACCCGGCAATATGAACTGCTGCCCAACACCGCGCTGATCTACAAGCCGCGCGCGGACATTTCGCTGCACGTCAGCTACAGCAAGGGGCTGTCGTCGGGCAATGCCGCGCCGTGGTTCGCGCTCAACAGCCAGGACATCCTGGCCCCCACCACGTCACGCCAACTCGAACTGGGTATCAAGCGTGATTGGCAGCGCATGAGCCTGAGCGCGGCGCTGTTCCAGCTGCGCCAGGGGTATCAGTATGCCCAGCCGGACGGCAGCGGTGACTTCACCTACGTGCAGCAGGGGCAGCAGAAGAACACCGGCCTGGAGCTGGCGGCCAGCGGCTGGGTAACGTCGAACCTGCAGATCAACGCCAGTGCCGCGGCCATTCGTGCACGGGTCGGCGGCAGCGGCACGCGGGCGTACGACGACCATCAGGCGCTGAACGTGCCGAACCTGCGCGCGGCGCTGCAGGCCGACTACAGCCTCCCGGGAGTACCGGGGTTGGCGCTGCTGGGTGGGGCGCGCTACAGCGCGAGCAAGTATGCCAACCAGGCAGGTACGGTGGCGGTGGGTGGCTATGCGGTGTTCGACATTGGCAGCCGCTATCGCACGCGCATCGGCGGGTATGACACGGTGCTGCGCCTGACAGTGGATAACGTGTTCGATCGGCGCTACTGGAGGGACGCGGGGGAATATCTGGGCGACGGCTACCTGTTTCAGGGCGCGCCGCGAACTGCGCGGGTGTCGGCTGCTGTGAGCTTCTGAGAATGCGTTCGCCGGCAAGGCCGGCTTCTGCACAGGCGTTCGCGTTGCCTGCAGAAGCCAGCCTGGCTGGCGAACAGCGCGCCGCCGATCAGAACGGCTCGCTGCCCTCGCGGAACTGCACTTCCAGTATCCCGGCGATTTCGCTCAGGTCGGCCGCCGCGGCCGGGGTGGTGATGAAGCCGCTGTAGCAGTCCTCCAGCGTCGACCAGTTCCACAGCACCAGGCCCTGCTTCTGAAGCTCGGCATGGGCCAGCACCATCAGTTGCGACACGCTGTGGTTTTCCAGGAAGTCTTCATCTTCCGGGTCATCCACGCCAAAGGTCACCTGGGCGTCACGTGCTTCTGCCAGTTGCTGGACGCTTTGCACGAACGACTCGGTGTCCTTCCAGTCGACGTAGAACACCGACTCCCAGTCGGCGATGTCCTTGACCATCCACATCAGTTGCTTGGGATCGTCCTCGAACTCTTCGATGTCATCCTCGTCCAGCTCCAGCTCGCGAAACGCCTGAAGATGCTCGGCGGCCATTTCGGGCGTGGGGCTGACAAGAGCAATCAATTGCTCGGCGGCAAGAATCTGCTGTTCGGAAAAGCACTCTGCAAGCATCTGAAACTTCCTTTTCAATGGCCCAACAAAAAGCCCCCGGACTCTTTCAAGTTCGGGGGCTCTTCGCGTATCTGAATATGGCGGTGAAGAAGGGATTCGAACCCTTGATACAGTTTCCTGTATACACACTTTCCAGGCGTGCTCCTTCAGCCACTCGGACACTTCACCGGTTCTCGCCAAGCTGTTCAGCCTGTCGAGGCGCGCTAATGTAGTCGAAAGCACTTTGAATGGCAAAGGTTTTTTTCAGAATATTCATGCGCTTAAGCCAGCAGTGGCAAAGCTGCCAATCTCTGGCGTGGTTCGGCTGTGGTCCATGCACGAAGCCCGTGGTGCCGGGGCCGGCGTGCTGCGCCTGACTCATCGGTCAGCCTTGGTGCTTTACCTGACCGCGGCAGCTGGGTAACGTCAGCCCCACTCCACCTAAAGGAACTCTGTCATGAGTGAGCTGGTTACCTACCAACTGGAAGACGGCATCGCGACGCTGACCCTGAACAACGGCAAGGTCAACGCCATTTCACCGGACGTGATCGCAGCCTTCAACGATGCACTGGACCGTGCCGTGCAGGATCGCGCCGTCGTCATCCTCACCGGCCAGCCGGGCATCCTCTCCGGTGGCTACGACCTCAAGGTGATGACCTCTGGGCCACAGGCCTCCATCGCGCTGGTGACCGCCGGCTCGACGCTCTCCCGGCGCCTGCTGTCGCATCCGTTCCCGGTGATCGTCGCCTGCCCTGGCCACGCCGTGGCCAAGGGTGCATTCCTGCTGCTGTCGGCCGACTACCGCATCGGCGTCGAAGGCCCGTTCCGCATCGGCCTGAATGAAGTGCAGATCGGCATGACCATGCACCACGCCGGCATCGAGCTGGCGCGTGATCGCCTGCGTCGCTCGGCCTTCCACCGCTCGGTCATCAATGCCGAGATGTTCGACCCGGCCAGTGCCGTGGATGCCGGCTTCCTCGACAAGGTGGTGCCGGTGGAGCAGTTGCACGCAACCGCCCTGGCAGCGGCGCAGCAACTCAAGACCATCAACATGAACGCGCACAAGAAGACCAAGCTCAAGGTGCGCAAGGCGCTGCTGGACCTGCTGGACGACGCGATCATTCGCGACCAGGAACACCCGGTCTGATAGCGGGTCGCGCCATTCGCCGGCAAGGCCGGCTCCTGCAGGGGACGCAACCGTTGCAGGAGCCGGCCTTGCCGGCGAAGCTTTAAGTTTGCCCCGGGCTGTGCACAACCGTACACTGCGCCGCGTGTTGTCCGGGGTTAAC
>NZ_JASCPN010000023.1:0-68017 GCF_029960155.1 Pseudomonas sp. PS01300
GGTCAAGCCCGCTCCCACAGGATCACCGCAGTCATGTGGGAGCGGGCTTGACCCGCGATGGGGCGTTGGCCGTCATGCCAGCCCCTCAGAACGACCGCACGATCCGCCCCAGCGTCTCCATCGCCTGCTCCGACTGCTCGGTCCAGGGGCTGCCGTAATTGAGGCGGATGCAGTTGCGAAACCGCCGCGTCGGCGAAAAGATCGGCCCCGGCGCAATGCTGATGCCCTGGGCCAACGCCATCTGGAACAGCTTCAGCGAGTCCATCTGCTCCGGCAGCTCCAGCCACAGGAAGTACCCGCCGCTGGGGTGGCTGACCCGCGTCTGCGCCGGGAAGTGCCGGGCAATCGCCGCCAGCATGGCGTTCTGCTGCTCTTCCAGCGCATAGCGCAGGCGCCGCAGGTGGCGGTCGTAGCCACCGTGCTGCAGGTAGTCGGCAATCGCCGCCTGCGCCGGCATCGATGCACACAGCGAGGTCATCAGCTTGAGCCGCTCGATCTTCTGCGCATAGCGCCCGGCCGCCACCCAGCCGATCCGGTAGCCCGGCGCCAGGCTCTTGGAGAACGAGCCGCAATGCATCACCAGCCCTTCGGTGTCGAATGCCTTGGCCGGCTTGGGCGCCTGCTGCGCGTAGTACAGCTCGGCATACACGTCGTCTTCGATCAGCGGCACCTGGTGCACGCTCAGCAGCTCGACCAGCTGCTTCTTCTTGTCTTCCGGCATGCTCGCGCCCACCGGGTTCTGGAAGTTGGTCATGCACCACACGGCCTTGACCGGATGCCGCTCCAGCGTCTGCGCCAGCACCCCCAGGTCGATGCCTTCGCGCGGGTGCACCGGAATCTCCACCGCCTTGAGCTTGAGCCGCTCCAGAATCTGCAGGCAGGCATAGAACGCCGGTGCCTCGATGGCCACCAGGTCACCCGGCTCGGTTACCGCCTGCAGGCACAGGTTCAACGCCTCCAGCGCACCGTTGGTGATCAGCAGTTCTTCCATCGGCAGCATCAAGCCGCCGACCATGTAGCGCAGGGCGATCTGGCGGCGCAGTTGCGGGTTGCCCGGCGACAGGTCGGTGACCACCATGCGCGGGTCCATCTCGCGGCTGGCGCTGGCCAGCGAGCGCGCCAGGCGCGGCAGCGGGAACAGGTTGGGGCTGGGGAACGCCGAACCGAAGGCCACCGTCTGCGGGTCCTTGATCGAGTCGAGGATCGAGAACACCAGCTCGCTGACGTCCACCTCGGTCGATTCGCTGGCCTGCTCGATGATCTGCGGCTCGTTGAACTGGCGCGGGGCGTGGGTGTTGACGAAGTAGCCCGAGCGCGGCCGGGCCCGGATCAGCCCGCGACGCTCCAGCAGGTAGTAGGCCTGGAACACCGTGGACGGGCTGACCCCGTGGGTCTGGCTGGCGTAACGCACCGACGGCACGCGCTGGCCGGGGCCGAGTACCCCGGAGCGAATCAGTTCGGCAATGTCGTCGGCGAATTTCTCGTAGCGTTTCATCATGGCTCTGGGCGGTCTGACTCAGCGGAGTGTATGTGATCAGCGGTTCAAAGGCGCGACAAAACGGCTGCGCGCAAGGCTGCGCACGTTCGGCTGGTCGGTGTCGATGAGTTCGAAGCTGATCTCCTGGGAGCTGCTGGGCGCACGGTCGGCCAGCATCGCCACCGAGACCGGTATATCGCTCATCTCGCTGGCCGCCAGGGTGAACTCGGTCTTGCCATGCAGTTCGAAGCCCTCGGCGTCCACCAGGCGCAGGCGGTAGGTCTGCGGCTGCTGGGTCTTGTTGATGACCTTGAGGGTGTAGATGTTCTCGATCTGCCCCAGGGCGTTCTCGCGGAACAGGCCGCGGTCCTTGATCACGTCCATCGACACCATCGGGCGTTGCTGCAGGGCGATAACCAGGGCGCCGATCATCACCACCAGCACGGTCACGTAGCCCAGCAGGCGCGGACGCATCCACTGGGTGGTGCCGCCTTGCAGGGTGTGCTCGGACTTGTAGCCGATCAGCCCGCGTGGGTAGCTCATCTTGTCCATGATGCTGTCGCAGGCGTCGATGCAGGCGGCGCAGCCGATGCACTCCATCTGCAGGCCGTCGCGGATGTCGATGCCGGTGGGGCATACCTGCACGCACATGTGGCAGTCGATGCAGTCGCCCAGGCCCTGGGCCTTGTGGTTGGCGTCCTTCTTGCGCGGCCCGCGCGACTCGCCGCGCTGCGGGTCATAGGCGATGGTGAGGGTGTCCCTGTCGAACATCACGCTCTGGAACCGGGCATACGGGCACATGTGCATGCACACCGCCTCGCGCAGCCAGCCGGCGTTGATGTAGGTGGCACCGGTGAAGAACAGGATCCAGAACAGGCTGACGCCACCCAGCTGCAGGGTGAACAGCTCCTGGGTCAGTGGCCGGATGGGTGTGAAGTAGCCGACGAAGGTCAGTGCGGTCAGCAGGCTGACGCCCAGCCACAGGGTGTGCTTGGCTGCGCGGCGCGCCAGTTTGTTGGGGCCCCAGGGCGCCGCATCGAGCTTGATGCGCTGGTTGCGTTCGCCCTCGGTGACCTTCTCGCACCACATGAACACCCAGGTCCATGTGCTTTGCGGGCAGGTGTAGCCGCACCAGACGCGCCCGGCGAACACGGTGATGGCGAACAGGCCGAAGGCGCAGATGATCAGCAGCGCCGACAGCAGGATGAAGTCCTGCGGCCAGAAGGTGGCGCCGAAGATGTGGAACTTGCTGTCGGCCAGGTCCCAGAGGACCGCCTGGCGCCCGTCCCAGTTCAGCCAGACGGTGCCGAAAAACAGCAGAAACAGAAAACCCGCGCCACCCAGGCGCAGGTTTCGGAAAAAGCCGGTGAAGCTACGGGTGTGGATGTGTCTGTCGCTGCTGGCGGCCTTCTTCTTGAACGTGGAGGGCTCGGCAATTTCAACGATCTGGACGGGAATTCGTTCGCTCATGGTTCGTCGCTCATCAGGCCTCGATCAGGCCAGAGCACTATGGCGTCCCATCTGTTTGCATAACAGGTGCAGATATCTGGATAAAAACCGTATCAGATTATCCCTTGAAACCCTGCAGCCCTTATATGATCGAGCCCTCCTCGGAGGTCTTCAAATGCCTGCGACTATCCACCGCACCTGCCACGGTGAGCGCGTCAGCCTCTGCCTCGGTGATCGGCACCCGTTGCCCGGCCAGGGTCGCGATCGACATGCGCAGGTCGGCATCGGTGATGATCTGCACCTCTGCCGCTTCACCTTCGATGTTCAGGTCGTCGGCTATCAGGGTGCAGCGCTTGGTGGTTTCGTTGATTTCAATGGGCATGGCGGTGTCCTCGAACGGGGGGCTTACAGCTGTGACTCCGTTGCCGGCCGGGTTGCTGAGCGTGGCCGATCAGCGGTCGACAGCACTCGCGCGCCAGGCTGTTGTCCATCCAGTATCCCCTTGCTGATGGACGCTGCTCATGGACGCCTGGTGGCACCAAGTCTGGTCGACACTGATTGCCGAATTCGCCGATATCACCGATGCCAAGCAACTGACGCAGGTGACGGTGCGCCTGTTGATGGCTGCGCTGCTGGGGGCGGTGCTGGGCTTCGAGCGCGAGCTCAAGGGCAAGGCGGCGGGAGTACGCACGCACATGCTGGTGGCCATCGGTGCGGCGCTGTTCGTGCTGGTGCCGCGCATGGCCGGGGCGGACGACGCAGCGTTGAGTCGGGTGGTGCAGGGGATCGTCGCCGGCATCGGCTTTCTGGGGGCGGGCACCATACTCAAGGGCAAGGAGGACGATGCGGGCCATGTGAAGGGCCTGACCACTGCTGCGGGCCTGTGGATGACCGCCGCCATCGGCGTGGCCGCAGGCATGGGGCGCGAAGCCACTGCGCTGGTGAGCACGGTGCTGGCGTTGCTGGTGCTGGGGGTGATGCCGTGGGTGGTCGACCGCCTGGAGAAGCGCAAGCCAGAGGATGACCAGCAGAACGAGTAGGGCAGCAAGCACTGAGGGGAGCCTGGGCTCCCCTCAAATTTTGTTGCGTGTGCTCTTTTTATTATTGGAGGGTGGTCTATTGTTGTTTTTGGCGACCCTTGCCTCTTGTTGCGTTGCGATCCCCATCCGGGATCAAGAGCAAACGTATTTTTTTGAGCGCTGATCGACCTTTATCATTGCTGATCCAACCGAGACGGGCGCTACCTTGGGGTAGTTTTATTGTTCTCTGTCAGGTCGCGGGGCACGCCCCCGAAAAGCCATCCACTTCAAAAAAATCTGTTAGCTGCGCCTCTGCCGTGTTGTTCTTGTTATGTCAGAGCCGGTACGTCTTATTTTTATTGGGTTGTCGCATTTTTTATTGTTGTTGTACGAAAGATATAGCAGGTGCCGTGCCAACTTTTTAAAACCCAATAAAATCAATGGTTTGCTGGTTTGGTGGAAAAATCGTCACGGGAAATTGTGCTGATTTGTTTCCGTGTTACCCGGATTTTCCCTGTCGGGTGTGGGGGCGGTAACACTCACCCCCCATTGGCCCTGTTGCTGCGCACCGTTACCGGGCAGCGCGTGCCCTGGCAACACGCGAACCGCTGGCGCGGCCCAGCACGGCACTGATGCGCTGGCCGGCGTCGATCAGCTTGTCCAGGTCGATGCCGGTCTCGATACCCAGGCCCTGCAGCAGGTACAGCAGGTCTTCACTGGCCACGTTGCCACTGGCGCCCTTGGCATACGGGCAGCCGCCCAGGCCGGCGACCGAACTGTCGAACACGTTGATTCCCTCCAGCAGGCTGGCGTACACGTTGGCCAGCGCCTGGCCGTAGGTATCGTGGAAGTGCCCGGCCAGCTCGGCACGCGGCACCTGCGCGCCGACCACTTCGAACAGGCGGCGGGTGGCGCCCGGGGTGCCGGTGCCGATGGTGTCGCCCAGCGACACTTCATAGCAGCCCATGTCGCGCAGCTCGCGGGCGATGGGGGCGACCTGCTCGGCATCTACCTGGCCTTGATAGGGGCAGCCCAGCACGCACGAGATATAGCCGCGTACCTTCACCCCGTGTTCGCGCGCCGCCTGCATGATGGGCGCGAAGCGCTGCAGGCTTTCGCTGATCGAGCAGTTGATGTTGCGCTGCGAAAACGCCTCGGACGCGGCGGCGAACACGGCCACCTCCTTGACGCCTGCGGCCAGTGCGTCTTCGAAACCGCGCAGGTTGGGGGCCAGCGCCGCATAGGTGATGCCGGGCTGCTGGCGGATGCTGGCGAACACGTCGGCCGAACCGGCCATCTGCGGTACCCACTTGGGCGAGACGAAGCTGCCCACCTCGATATAGGACACGCCGGCGTCGGTCAGGTCATCCACCAGGCGGACCTTGTCCGCCACGCTGATGGGTTGGGCTTCGTTCTGCAGGCCGTCGCGGGGGCCGACTTCTACCAGACGCACATGGGTAGGCAATGACATGGCTAGGGTTCCTGTGGGCCTCAATGGCCGTTTTTCTGATTGTTCAGGGTGGTGGCCAGCGCCTGCTGGCAGCGCTCCTCGGCGGTGTCGAGTTCCAGCTGCATCTGCTGGATGTCGAGCAGTTGCTGTTCGAGCTGGGCGCGGCGCTCGGCGATCTTCGCCAGCATGCTGTGCAGCTGTTTCTGATTGCCGCTGGTGGGGTCGTAGAGTTCGATCAGCTCGCGGCACTCGGCCAGCGAGAAACCGATGCGCTTGCCGCGCAGGATGAGCTTGAGGCTGACCTTGTCGCGGGCCGAATACACACGCTCCAGGCCACGACGTTCGGGGCTGAGCAAGCCCTGCTCCTCATAGAAGCGGATGGCCCGGGTGGTGATGTCGAGTTCGCGGGAAAGGTCGGAGATGCTGTAGGTCTGGCTGCTCATTGCATGGCTCGGGGAAGGGGGCATGCGGCTAAGCTACTGGCTGGTTGACGTATACGTCAAGCAGGCATTCGGGGATGGCTGTCGCGGGTCACGCCCGCTCCCACAGCTTCAGCGCAGGTCGGGTGGGAGCGGGCTCGACCCGCGATAGCTTCAACGCAGCCCGCAGCTTATGCGCGTGCCTCCCGCTCGTCCTGCGCCACCACCGCCTGGCACAACTCGATCATCTGCTCGCGCATCCAGCGGTTGGCCGGGTCCTGGTCGGTGCTTTCATGCCAGTACAGGTGGGTTTCCAAAGGCGGCACGTCGCCCACCGGCAGGCTCACGTAGTTCAGTTGGTGGCGCCGCGCGAAGCGCTCCGGCACGGTCATCACCATGTCGGTCTGCTGCAGCACCTGCGAAGCCATCAGGTAATGCTGCGAGCGCAGCGCGATCTTGCGCTTGAGCCCCTGCTTGCCGAGCGCCAGGTCCACGTAACCCAGGCCGTTGCGCCGGCTGGAGATCTGGATGTGGGTCAGGCTCAGGTAATCCTCCAGGCTGATCCTGTCCCTGGCCAGCGGGTGGCCCTGGCGCATCGCGCACACGAACGGGTCCTGCATCAGCTTGACGTGACGCACCTGCGGGTCGGTGTTCAGCGGTGCATCCACGGCAAAGTCCAGGCGTCCGGCGGCCAGCTCCTTGGTGGTCTCGCGGCGCTTGCACAGAAAGCTCTCGATCACCACGTTCGGCGCCAGCCGGCGCAGGCGCTGGAACAGCGATGGCAGCACCACCGCCTCGGTAAGGTCGGTCATGCTGATGCGGAAGGTCTTGTTGGCCTGCAAGGGGTTGAAGATGCGGCTCTCCTGCACCGACACCCGCAGCAGCGACAAGGCATTGCGCACCGGGCCGATGATGTTCTGGGCCATGGGCGTGGGCACCATGCCCTGGGCCGTGCGCACGAACAGCGGGTCGTTGAAGGTCTCGCGCAGCCGCGCCAGCGCATTGGACACCGCAGGCTGGGTGATGCCGACGATCTGCCCGGCACGGGTCAGGTTGGCTTCGGTGTAGATCGCATCGAAGACGATGAACAGGTTCAGATCGACCTTGCTGAGGTTCATGGATGCCGCTCTTGTTGGAGTTATGGCCCGATCATATATCGGTTATGAATGTTTATACACGCCGAGAATAGGCTAGGTGGATTTTGCCCGGTGATCTAGCATCCAAGCCAGATCTCTTAAATCACTCGCCTTTCCCAGCAGGTACCGCTCATGGATTTCGCCTATTCACCCAAGGTCCAGGCACTGCGCGAACGCGTCACCGCGTTCATGGACGCCTATGTATATCCCGCCGAGGCGGTGTTCGAACGCCAGGTTGCCGAAGGTGATCGCTGGCAGCCGACCGCGATCATGGAAGAACTCAAGGACAAGGCCAAGGCCGAGGGCCTGTGGAACCTGTTCCTGCCCGAGTCGCAACTGGGCGCCGGCCTGACCAACCTGGAGTACGCGCCGCTGGCCGAAATCATGGGCCGCTCGCTGCTGGGGCCGGAACCGTTCAACTGCTCGGCCCCGGACACCGGCAACATGGAGGTCCTGGTGCGCTACGGCAGCGAGGCGCAGAAACGCCAGTGGCTGGAGCCGCTGCTGCGCGGTGAGATCCGTTCGGCGTTCGCCATGACCGAGCCCGACGTGGCCTCGTCCGATGCCACCAACATGGCCGCACGGGCGGTGCGCGACGGTGACGAGTGGGTGATCAACGGTCGCAAGTGGTGGACCTCCGGCGCTTGCGACCCGCGTTGCAAGATCATGATCTTCATGGGCCTGAGCAACCCGGACGGGCCGCGTCACCAGCAGCACTCGATGATCCTGGTGCCTACCGATGCACCGGGGGTGAAGATCGTTCGCCCGCTGCCGGTGTTCGGCTACGACGATGCGCCCCACGGCCACGCCGAGGTGCTGTTCGAGAACGTGCGCGTACCGTATGACAACGTGCTGCTGGGCGAAGGGCGCGGCTTCGAGATCGCCCAGGGCCGTCTCGGGCCGGGGCGCATCCATCACTGCATGCGTTCGATCGGCATGGCCGAGCGTGCCCTTGAGCTGATGTGCAAGCGTTCGGCCGAGCGCACCGCATTCGGCAAGCCGCTGGCGCGCCTGGGTGGCAACATCGACAAGATCGCCGACTCGCGCATGGAGATCGACATGGCCCGGCTGCTGACCCTCAAGGCGGCCTACATGATGGACACCGTCGGCAACAAGGTGGCCCGCAGCGAGATCGCGCAGATCAAGGTGGTGGCACCGAACGTGGCGCTGAAGGTGATCGACCGGGCCATCCAGATTCACGGCGGGGCAGGGGTCAGTGCCGACTTCCCGCTGGCCTACATGTACGCGATGCAACGCACCCTGCGCCTGGCCGACGGGCCGGATGAAGTGCACCGCGCGGCGATCGGCAAGTACGAGATCGGCAAGTACGTGCCCCGGGAGATGCTGCGCAGCGGGCACTGAGCCCGCGTCGATGCCCTCGCGGATCGCCTGCTGACCGGGTGGGGCGGGCATGATCCGCGAGGGTATTCGACACGCTGCCCGAGGCTACTCCACCCGTTTCACGTCCTTGGCCGCCGTTCGTGTCTTGAACAGCGACAGCAGCACGCCACCGGCCAGCAGCCCGAACGTCACGCACAGCGACAGCAGCGGCGGCACCTTGCCGATCAGGCCGTGGGCGAAGATCTTGCCGCCGATGAATATCAGCACCAGCGCCAGGGCGTACTTGAGGTAAACGAAGCGGTGCACCAGCGCCGCCAGGGCGAAGTACAGCGCACGCAGGCCCAGGATGGCGAAGATGTTGGAGGTGTACACGATGAAGGGGTCCTGGGTGATCGCCAGGATGGCCGGCACGCTGTCTACCGCGAACACCAGGTCGGCCAGCTCGATCAGCACCAGGGCCAGGAACAGCGGCGTGGCGTACAGCAGTGCCCTGGGCTGGCCAGCCGGTTTGAGGCGCACGAAGAAGCGCGCCCCATGCAGGTCATCGGTCACGCGCATGTGCCGGCGCACGAACCTGATCACCGGGTTGTGTGCCAGGTCCGGGTGCGTTTCGTGGCGGGTGAACAGCATCTTGAGGCCGGTAAACAGCAAGAATGCGCCGAACAGGTACAGTATCCAGTCGAATTCCTGCACCAGCGCACTGCCCAGGCCGATCATCAGGGCGCGCAGCACCACCACGCCCAGAATGCCCCAGAACAGCACGCGGTGCTGGTAGCGGCGCGGGATGCCGAAAAAGCCGAAGATCATCGCCATGACGAACACGTTGTCCATCGACAGCGACTGTTCCACCAGCAGCCCGGTGTAGAACTCCAGCGCGCTCTGTGCGCCCAGCTCCAGCCACACCCAGCCACCGAACAGCAGCCCCACGCTGAAGTAGGCCGAGTACAGCAGCAGGCTTTCGCGCATTTCGATGTCGTGCGGGCGACGGTGCAGCACGCCAAGGTCCAGGACCAGCAGAGCCACCACCAGGGTGATGAACACCAGCCACAGCCACACGGCCGTGCCCAGGAAATCGTCGAAGAGAAATAACGGCAGAGCGCTCATGAGCCCCTCCTTGTCGTCGTAGTTGTATGAAAACAACTGTGACTCCGACATGGCGGCGATCAGCCGTCAGAGGGGCCCGGTGTCACTGAGCCAAAGCCTAGCTCGCCTCTGGAAAGGGTGAGGGGGGAGGCTGTTACAAATGGTTTCCCGGGTGGGTGGGTCAGTAGACCCAGACTTCCACGCGGCGATTGCGGATTCGGCCTTCTTCGGCGGCATTGGTCGCCACGGGCATCTGACCGCCGAGGCCCGTCACTTCGCGCAGGTTCACCCCTTCGCGCACCAGTTCGCGGCGTACCGCCATGGCCCGCAGGCGCGAGAGCAGGGCGGCGCGGTCGGGGTCGTCCTTGGCGTCGCCAAACCCCACCAGCACCACGCTGTGCTGCAGCTTCTGGTGTTCGCGCAGGTACTCCAGCACGCGCTGCACATCGCGCAGCGCCTTGTTGTCGAGGCTGGCGCTGCCTTCCTGAAAGCGGAAATTGACATTCAGGCGCCTGGCGTTGGCGATCAACTGGCGGTACTGCGCCGGCATGCCCGGCAAGGCCTGTACCTGGACCGGCCGCACCTGCTGTGCGACGAACCCGCTGCTGGCCACGATGGCCTGGCCCGCTGCGCTCTGGGCGAACTCCACCAGGGCACTGGCCAGCGGGTTGCGCTGGGCGGGCGGCAGGTACAGGTACAGTCGCCGCGACAGCGGGTAGTCTTCGCTGGCCACCAGGGCGGGGGTCGGCAGCATGGCCTGGGAGGTGCCGTCGACGATGGCCAGCACCTTGGCCCCGTGCACCGACGCCAGGCTGCTGAAACCGATGGCCTGGCGGTCGGCACTGACCTCGTCGGCCAACTGCTCGCCGGACTCGAAACGCCTGGCGTGGCTGGCCAGCGAATACTGCTGGGCGTCCAGCACCAGGGCCTTGAAGGTGTCGAAGGTGCCCGAGCGGTCATCGCGGGCGTAGAGGTGGATCGGCCCGCTGCCGGCGCCCAGTTCATCCCAGGTGGTGATGCGGCCGGCGAAGATCTGCGCCAGTTGCGTGGTGCTCAGCTGGGGCAGCGGGTTGTCCGGGTGCACGATGACGGCCACGCCATCGAGGGCGATGACCTGTTCGGCGTCGGCACTTTTCAGGTCGCCCAGCGCGTGCAGCGCCTGCTGCTCGCTGTCGTTGATCGGGCGTGAGGTGGCCGCCAGGTCGGCGTCGCCGCTTTTGAGCGCGGCAAAGCCGGTGCTCGAGCCATGGGCGGCAATGCTCACGCGCAGTGTCTGGCCCTGTGGCGAAACCCCCTGCACCCACACCTCGTTGGGCCGTGCGCCGGGCAGGGTCTGGATCGACCGGGCGCCCTGGGCCTGCAGCAGGCCGCGTACCAGCGCGGGGCCGAGCACGCTGCCCACGGTATTGGAGCCTTGCAGGCGCAGGCTGGCCGGCTCGGCGCAGCACAGCGCCGGCAGCAGGCCAAGCAGCAGACAGAAAGATCGCAACATTGCCGGGGGTGCTCTGCACTCAAGATGGTGAGCGCAGATTAAGACAGATCGATGACAGTCCAATGACTGCCATCGAGCGCATGACTCAGTTCAGTTCCAGCCAGATCGGCGCATGGTCGGAGGGTTTCTCCATGGCACGCAACTCGTAGTCGACCCCGGCGGCCTTGATGCGCGGCAGCAGTGCCTGGGAGGTCAGGATCAGGTCGATGCGCAGCCCGCGCTTGGGCTCGTCCTCGAAGCCGCGGCTGCGGTAGTCGAACCAGCTGAAGCGGTCGGCCACTTCCGGGTGCAGATGGCGGAAGCTGTCGGTCAGGCCCCAGTTCTTCAGGCGCGCCATCCACTCGCGCTCTTCGGGCAGGAAGCTGCACTTGCCGGTCTTCAGCCAGCGCTTGGCATTGTCTGGGCCGATGCCGATGTCGCAGTCCTCGGGCGAGATGTTCACATCGCCCATCACCACCAGTGGCTGGTCGTTCTGGAATCGGGATTCGAGCAGGGCCTGCAGGTCTTCGTAGAAGCGCTGCTTGGCCGGGAACTTGGTGGGGTGGTCACGGCTTTCGCCCTGGGGGAAGTAGCCATTCATGATGGTGATGGGGTTGCCGTGCTCGTCGGCGAAGGTGCCCCAGATGAAACGCCGCTGCGCGTCCTCTTCATCGGTGCTGAAGCCCTTGACCAGGCTCAGCGGCGCCTGGCGCGACAGCAGGGCGACACCGTAGTGGCCCTTCTGCCCGTGAAAATGCACGTGGTAGCCCAGCGCCTGCACCTCGGCCAGCGGGAACTGCTCGTCGGACACCTTGGTTTCCTGCAGGCCGATCACGTCCGGCTGGTGCTTTTCGATCAGCGCGGCCAGTTGATGGGGGCGGGCGCGCAGGCCATTGATGTTGAACGAGACGATCTTCATGGGGGGGCGCAATCCTGAGCAAATCGGGAATGCTAGCCGATGGCGCCCGGCGTGTCAGCACGCGTGGCGTCCTGGCCTATAGTCAAAGGGAACGTTGGCCAGCGCGCACTACTCAGAAAGAGGCATTGAAGCCCACCAGGAGAGTCACCATGTCCGATACCCCTGCCGTACCGGCCGAAGTTCGTCAGCTCGACAGCGGCTACAGCCGTGAGGCGCGCTCGCTGCTGTACCAGGCCTACCGGCATGAGCCGACCTTCCGCTACCTGTTCGAGGCCGATCGTCCCGGCTACGACCATCGCGTGCGCGCCACGGTACGCGAGCTGGTGCGTCAGCATTTCTTCCAGGACCTGCCGGCGCTGGGCCTGCTGGTGCAGGACCGGCTGATCGGCATCGCCCTGATCGCCCCGCCGCAGCGGCGCCTGGGCATCACCGAGAGCTGGGCGTGGCGCCTGCGCATGCTGCTGAGCGCCGGCCTGCGCTGTACCCGGCGCTACCTGGACTACCAGGCCGCGGTCATGGCCTGTGTGCCGGGCGACGCGGTGCATGTGCTGCCGCTCCTGGGCATTCACCCGCAGTTCCAGGGCCATCACTATGGCGAACAGTTGCTGCTGGCGCTGCATGACTGGTGCGCCGAGGACGAAAAGTCCGAAGGGGTGGTACTGAATACCGGCAATGACCACTACCTCGAGTTCTACAAGCGACAGGGCTACCTGGAAATCGGTGAAATTGCTGTAGGACCAATCCGCGAGCATGTGTTTTTTCATCCCAATCCCCAGCGTTTGCGCCAGGCACAGGCTTGAAGGGGTGGTGTATCAGACCGTCGGCGAGCTGCGGGCAACCGCCAAGCTCTGGTAGCATCCGCGCCTATGACGTATTCAGGACGATTCACCTGCGGGTTGATTTTATGGGTTGCCAGCTGCGCGGTGTACGCACAGAGCGAGCTGGTAGTACGCATCAAGCCCGCCAACAACGAGCTCAAGGCCAACGTCGAAGGCTATATCGGCAGCCTTGGCACCCGCGATGAAGAAGCGCTGCTGCGCTTCAGCCGCGGCGCCGTGGAGCAGGCCAGAAAAGCCGCTCAGGCGCTGGGCTACTACCAGGCGCAGATCGACAGCCAGGTCAAACCTTCGCCCAAGGCCGACAAGGGCCCGCAACTGGTGCTCAGCATCGAGCCGGGCGAGCCGGTGCGCCTGCGCGAGGTGACAGTGCGCGTCGAGGGACCGGCCAGCGAGATGACGGCCTTCCGGGTTCCTTCGAGCAAGGCGCTGCGGCCTGGGGCTGTGCTCAACCATGGCAACTACGAGGACGCCAAGCGGCTGATCCAGAACCAGGCCTCGCGCTACGGTTTCTTCAGCGGGCATTTCCTGCGCCAGCGCCTGGCGATCGACCCGGCGGCGGGTGTGGCGGACATCGAACTGGTGTACGACAGCGGCCCGCGTTACCAGCTGGGCAAGGTTCGCTTCGAAGGCGACGCGCCGTTCGACGAGAGCCTGCTGCAACGCATGGTGCCCTTCAAGCAAGGCACCCCCTACGACTCCGAACTGATCGCCGAACTGAACAACGCGCTGCAATCGAGCGGCTACTTCGAAGGCGTGCGGGTCGACGCTGCGCCCACTGCCGCCGTGGCGCAGAGCATCCCGGTAGAGGTGCAACTGCAAACCCGCAAGCCCCGCACCATGGGCCTGGGCCTGGGCTTTTCGACCGACGTCGGGCCGCGCGGCAAGGCCAACTGGACCCGCCACTGGGTCAACCCGCAAGGCCACAGCTATGGCCTGGAAACCGAGCTTTCGGCGCCGCGCCAGAACGTCGGCCTGTGGTACGACATACCGCTCGACCCGCCGCTGACCGACAAGCTGCGCTTTGCCGGCGGCTACCAGAACGAAGAGATAGCCGGCACCGACAGCCTCAGCAAACTGCTCACCGTGGGCCCGGAATGGCACAGCAAGCTGCCCAGCGGCTGGCAGCGCGTGGTATCGCTCAAGTGGCAGCGCGAAGAGTACCGTCTGGGTGACGATTCGGGTTTGAGCACTCTGCTGATGCCGGGTGTGAGCTACAGCTACCTGCGCAGCGACAACCGCATCGACCCGCACAACGGCTACCGCTTGCAGTTCGACGCGCAGGTGGCCAAGGAAGGGCTGCTGTCCGACACCAACCTGCTGCATGGCAACGTGCTGCTCAAGGGCCTGACCACCGTGGCGCAGAACCACCGCTTCCTGGGCCGGGTGCAGTTCGGCGGCAGCGCCACCAACGGCTACAAGTCGGTGCCCCCCTCGCTGCGCTTCTTTGCCGGTGGCGACCAGAGCGTGCGTGGCTACGACTACCAGACCCTTTCACCCAAGAACGCCGATGGCGACCGTATCGGCGGGCGCTACCTGGTGGCCGCCAGTGCCGAGTACCAGTACTCGATCGCCGAGAAGTGGCGCCTGGCGACCTTCGTCGACCAGGGCAACTCGTTCAACAGCCTGGAACTTCCCAGCCTCAAGACCGGCGTCGGCTTCGGTGTGCGCTGGGTGTCGCCGGTCGGCCCGCTGCGGCTCGACCTGGCCAAGGCGCTGGACGATGACGGCGGCATACGTTTGCACTTTTCCATGGGGCCCGAGTTGTGAGCAAGGTGTTGAAACGCGGCGGGCTGGCCCTGCTGGCGCTGCTGGTCGTGCTGGTGCTGGCCGTGGGTATCCTGCTGGGTACCCAGGCCGGCAGCCGCTGGGCCTTGAGCCTGGTGCCGGGCTTGCAGCTGGACAATTTTCAAGGCCGCCTTGGCGGGCAATGGCAGGCCGATCGGCTGATCTGGCAGCAGGGCGAGGACCGTGTCGAAGTGCTTGCGCCGGTGTTTGCCTGGTCGCCCGGCTGCCTGTTGCGCATGACCTTGTGTATCGACCAGCTGCGCGCCGGGCAGGTCAACCTGGACTTCGCCCCCAGCGAGGCAGCGCCCGACAGCGGGCCGCTGCAGTTGCCCAGCCTCCAGTTGCCAGTGGCGATCGAACTGGGCGAAGTACAGGTCGGCCAGTTGCATCTGGACGGCAGCGAGCAGTTGAGCCAGTTGCAACTGGCTGCGCACTGGACCGCCCAGGGCCTGCAGATCGACAGCCTGAACCTGCAACGCGAAGACCTCAGCCTGAACCTCAGCGGCCTGCTGCAACCGGTGGGTGACTGGCCGTTGCAGCTGCAGGGTCAGGTGCAACTGCCGGCCATCGACGACCAGCCCTGGCAACTGGCGGTGCAGATAAAAGGCGACCTGCAGAAAAGCCTCGACCTGCAGGCCGACAGCAGCGGCTACCTGCAAGGGCGCCTGGCGGGTCAGTTGCAGCCCCTGGCCGAGCACCTGCCGGCCCAGGTACGCCTGAGCGCCACCGGCTTCAAGCCATCGGCCGGATTGCCGGACACCCTGCAGTTCGAGCAGCTGGAACTCAGTGCCTATGGCGACCTGGCAAAAGGTTATCAACTGGTGGGCGCCGGTCGCCTGCCGGCCGAGCAGGGGCCGATCAGCCTGAGCCTGCGTGGCCGGGTGGATGCCAAGGGCGCCCAGATCGCCGCCCTGGACCTGAGCGCCGCCGCGCAGCAGCGTGTCACGCTCAGCGCCACTGCCGACTGGCAGAGCGGTCTGGTTGCCGATGCCAGCATCGACTGGCTGGACTTCCCGTGGCTGCGCCTGTACCCGCTGGACGAGGCTCCGCAGGTCACGCTGCGGCGCCTGAACGCCAAGGTCAACTACCGCGACGGCAACTACCAGGGCGATTTCAGTGGCGACCTGGACGGGCCGGCAGGTGCCTTCAAGGTCAGCAGCCCGTTCAAGGGCGACCTGGGCCAGGTCAGCCTGCCACAGCTGGCCCTTGAAGCCGGCCAGGGCAAGGTGGCCGGCAGCGTCGCCGTGCAGTTTGCCGAGGGCGTGGCGTGGGACGCGGCACTGGAATTGTCGGCGCTCAACCCGGCGTACTGGCTGGCCGAGCTGCCGGGCATCTTGGCGGGCCCGCTGCGCAGCAAGGGCGAACTCAAGGGCGACACGCTGCGCCTGAATGCCGACTTGGACCTCAAGGGGCGATTGCGCGGCCAGCCCGCCGTGCTGCAGGCCAAGGCCGACGGTGCAGGCGAGAACTGGACCCTGGGCACCTTGCTGATCCAGCTGGGGGACAACAAGATCAACGGCAGCGCCAGTGTGCAGCAACGCCTGGCCGGTCAGCTTGACCTCAACCTGCCGCGCCTGGGCCAGCTGTGGCCGCAACTGCAAGGCCAGCTCAAGGGTCGGCTTGATGTGGCCGGTACGCTCAAGGCGCCGCAGGGGCAACTGACCTTGCAGGGCCAGCAACTGGGCCAGGCCGAAAACCGCGTGCAACGCCTTGACCTGGACGCCCGGCTGGACAGCGCCCAACGTGCCCTGATCGACCTGCAGGCCGGGTCGATCCGCCTGGGCGAAACCAACCTGGGCACCCTGACCGCCAAAGGCCAGGGCGACATTGGCAAGCAGCAATTGCAACTGGCCCTCGATGGGCCGCAACTCAAGCTCGACCTGGGCCTGGACGGTCAGCTCGACAAGGGCAACTGGCGCGGACGCCTGGCCAGCGGCCAGGTGCAGGCGGGCGGGCAGGACTGGCAGCTGCAGGCACCGGCCAGGTTGCAGCGCCTGGCCAATGGGCAGGTGGATTTCGGCGCCCATTGCTGGCGCTCCGGGCAGGCCAGCCTGTGTGGTGAAGACCAGCGCCTGATGCCCGACCCGCGCCTGCGCTACCACCTCAAGCAGTTCCCGCTGCAAAGCCTGGCGCAGTGGTTGCCCAAGGACTTCGCCTGGCAGGGCATGCTCAATGCCGACATCAACCTCGACCTGCCGGCCAGCGGGCCCAAGGGGTCGATCGTGGTGGACGCCAGTGGCGGCACCTTGCGGGTGCGGGAAAAGGATCGATGGCTGGACTTTCCGTACCAGGCGCTGCGCCTGAACAGCACCCTGGGCCCGCGCCGCGTGGACACGCGCCTGGAGTTTGTGGGCGGGCGCCTGGGCGAGCTGACCCTGTCAGCGCGCATCGACCCGCTGGCGCGCAACAAGCCGCTGAGCGGAGACTTCCGCCTGAGCGGGCTGGACCTGTCGGTGGGCCGGCCGTTCGCGCCGATGGTCGAGCGCCTGGCTGGCCAGCTCAACGGCAGCGGACAGATCACCGGTACGTTGCTGGCGCCCCAGGTCAACGGCAACCTGACGCTGAGCAATGGCGAAGTGTCGGGGGCCGAGTTGCCCATCAGCCTCAGCGACCTCAGCCTGCGGGCACAGATCGCAGGCGAGCAGGTGCAACTGGGCGGCGAGTGGAAGAGCGGCCCGGTCGGCCAGGGCCGCCTGAGTGGCCAGATCGGCTGGGCCCAGGGCCTGGCGGTGGAGTTGCAACTGCAGGGGCAGCGCCTGCCGGTCACCGTCGAACCCTACGCCAACCTGGAGGTGGCGCCGGACCTGAAGATCCACATGATCGGCGAAAAGCTCGCGGTCACCGGCAAGGTGCTGGTGCCCAAGGGCAAGATCACCGTGCGCGAACTGCCGCCTTCGACCGTCAAGGTGTCGGATGACACGGTCATCGTCGGCCACCAGACCGAGCAGGGCAAGGCGCCGATGGCCGTGGCCATGGACATCGACGTGGAGGTGGGGCAGGACAAGCTGGCATTCAGCGGCTTCGGCCTGACCGCCAACCTGCTGGGGCGCGTGCACATTGGCGACAACCTCGATACCCGTGGCGAGCTCAGCCTGGCCGATGGGCGCTACCGCGCCTATGGCCAGCGCCTGACCATCCGCCGTGCGCGGCTGCTGTTTGCCGGGCCGATCGACCAGCCCTACCTGGACATCGAGGCCATTCGCCAGACCGACGACGTGATTGCCGGCATCCGCCTCAGCGGCAGCGCCGAACAGCCCACCACCCAGGTGTTTTCCGAGCCGGCGATGAGCCAGGAGCAGGCCTTGTCGTACCTGGTGCTGGGGCGTCCGCTGGGCAATACCGGCGAAGACAACAACATGCTGGCGGAGGCGGCCCTGGGCCTGGGCCTGGCGGGCAGCGCGGGGATTACCGGCAGCCTGGCATCGAGCCTGGGCATCGAGGACTTCCAGCTCGACACCCAGGGCAGCGGCGACAACACCAGCGTGGTGGCCAGCGGCAAGCTGACCGAGCGCCTGAGCCTGCGCTACGGCGTAGGGGTGTTCGAGCCGGCCAACACCATCGCCTTGCGCTACCTGCTCAGCAAGAAGGTCTACCTGGAGGCTGCCAGCGGTATCGCCAGCTCGCTGGATATCTTCTACAAGCGCGACTTCTGATACGGCCCGTCAAGGGCTGCGCACACAACAACGCCAGGCGCGACCGCTCGCGCCTGGCGTTGTTGTGTGCAGGGTGTGTCTAGCGCGTGTGCGCTTCCTGGCGACGGATGTTGCCGATCTGGCGCAGGCTCAACCCGTACTTGTCGGCCAGCACGCTGCGTGACTGGCCATTGGAGCTTTCCTGCTGGATCTGCTGGTTGCGCAGCTGGCGATTGAAGTGGTCGGCCTTGGGAATTTCCAGCGCCATGCCGGCGTAGCGCTTGATCAATGCATCCAACGCTTCGGTTGGCAGGATCTCGGCCAGCGTGGTGCGCTCGCGGTGCTTGGGAATGTACTTGGGGCGGCCGCCGTAGATGGTGGTCAGGCGGTAGGCATGCTCCAGCCCGATGCATTCGATGAGCATCTGCAGTGACTGGGGCAGTTGTTCGATGTCGATCTTGTTCAGGTCACACAGTTCCATGATGACTTCCTTGTTGGCGGTATGAGCGAAGGGGCCACTTCATCGGGTGCCGTCCGTGCCTGAGCATCCTTGCCAGGTGCGGCGCGCCCCACGTCGACAGCGTTGAACTGCCAAGTGGCCTGAAGGAATTCTCGGTCAACCGCCAAGGGGAGATCTAGGCAGCAAGCGGGTCAGGGGAGGTAGTCTTTCCGTACACATTGCGTGAGGAAGTCGGTGGTCTGTTGTAGGAACCAGCGGCGCCAGGGAGGGCGTGGCCGCGTGTCTACGGCGAGCCTGCTCCAGCGCTGTGGTTCAGGTTGCTCAACCCTGAACGCAAGGCACGGGCACACCTGGCGGATGATTTCAGGTTGTCGCGTCGGGAAAAACCGGGAAACATCCTCCTGCGTGACGTGGCGTTGTATCATGGCCGCCGGCCGCAGTAGGGCCCTCAAACCCGTTGTCGTAAGGATTTTTCAATGACTCAAGCTCAACGCCTGAAATACTCGATCCTGGTTGCCCTGGTGGTGCTGGCAATCATGCTGGGCGGCTCGTACCTGCAGAACGCCGGCGTGATCAGCGAAAAGGTGTTCCAGTACATCGCCATCGGCGTAGCCGTATTGGCCGTGATCGTGAACGGCATCATGCGGCGCAAGGTCAAGTTCTGACCGCTTGCGAGGCTGCGGCCGGCGTCACCCGGCCGTTGGCCTAGCGTGAAACCGGCTGTTCCAGCACCGCGCGAGCCTCGGGGTTGAGGCTGTAGCACTTGTCGCTGCCCAGGCTGATCACACCCTCGACGCAGAGGCGCTTGAGCACTTCGCGAACGCTCAGGAACGACAGCGGAATATCCAGCTGCTCGAGCTGGCTGTGCACCCCGCGCACCCCGATACTGCGCCCCTCTCTGGCGGCCGCGTGCAGCGCATCGATGACCTTCAGCCGGATCAGGCTGGTGCGCAGGCCGAATGCCTTGAGCAGTTCGCGGATATGTTCGTTGCCGGCGCGGTCCGGTTCAGCCGCTTCGGGCTTTTCCGGCAGCGGCGCGTGGGCTTTGCGTCTGAAACGCAGCGGTGTGATTGGCTGTTGCTGGTTGTACATGTGAAAACTCCCTTTCCCGAGCCTGTCCAGTTTGCGTGTGGTGCTCTCACTCTATAAGACGAACGAGCGCGGCAAATCTGCATCGGCAAGGCAAAAAATATTGCCTTTATGTAGAGAGAGACGAACGAGCGGCGCAAAAGCGGTAAATTTTCATGATGAAATTCGTCTAGTCAGGATGTTCGTTCACCCTGATGCTGCCGGAGTCCGCGTGTCTGCCAATCGCTCGATCCCCTCGTTCTGCCTGACGGCCCTGCTGGTTGCTCTGAGTTGTTCAGCCCACGCCCGCGAGGCGCCGCCGGGCGAGGCCCGGGCCGAGATCCGCCGCACCAGCTTCGGTGTGCCGCACATCGTGGCCCGCGATGAGCGTGGCCTGGGCTATGGCATCGGGTATGCCTACGCGCAGGACAACCTGTGCCTGCTGGCCAACGAAGTGGTGACCGTCAACGGTGAGCGCTCGCGGTTCTTCGGGCCGCAGGCGCTGACCCTGGAGCAGCGTGAAAACCTGGCCAGCGACGTGTTTTTCACCTGGCTGAACACGCCAGCGGCGGTGTCTGCGTACTGGCAGGCGCAACCGGCGCCGATCCGTTCATTGCTCGAAGGCTACGCGCTGGGCTACAACCGCGCGCTGGCCGAGCGCACTGCCCAGGGCCTGCCTGCCCAGTGCCAGCAGGCCGAGTGGCTGCGCCCCATCACCGCCCTGGACCTGGTCAAGCTGACCCGGCGCCTGCTGGTCGAGGGTGGGGCCGGGCAGTTCGTCGAAGCCGTGGCCGGTGCCGTGCCCCCCGGTGCAGCGGCGGGGTTGCCGGCTGCGGCCTTCAGTGTGGCCCAGGCGCGTCAGGCCAACTTTGCGCTTGAGCGCGGCAGCAACGCGGTGGCGATAGGGCACGAGCGTTCGGCCAATGGCCGTGGCCTGTTGCTGGCCAACCCGCATTTCCCGTGGGTGGGTGGCATGCGCTTCTACCAGATGCAGTTGAGCATCCCCGGCAAGCTGAACGTGATGGGCGCCGCGTTGCCCGGCCTGCCGCTGATCAATATCGGTTTCAACCGGCATCTGGCCTGGACTCACACCGTCGACACCTCCCGGCACTTCACCTTGCACCGCTTGCAACTGGACCCGAAAGACTCGACCCGCTACCTGCTCGATGGCGTGTCCACCCCCATGACCCGCCAGCCGGTGAGCGTGTCGGTCAAGGCTGAGGACGGCCAGCAGCAGGTGGTCACCCGCGAGCTGTACGGCACGATCTACGGCCCGCTGGTGCAGTGGCCCGGGCGGCTGGACTGGACCGGGCAGGTGGCCTTCAGCCTGCGTGATGCCAACCTGGGCAACACCCGCGTGCTGCAGCAGTGGTACAGCATGAACCAGGCCGACAGCCTGCAGGCCCTGCAGCATTCGGTGCAGCGCCTGCAGGGCATACCCTGGGTCAACACCCTGGCGGTGGATGCCAGGGGGCAGGCGTTGTACCTGAACCAGTCGGTGGTGCCCTATGTGGAGGCGCCGCTGCTGGCGCAGTGCAGCGACCCGTCGGCGGGCCTGGAACTGATCGTGCTCGACGGTTCGCGCAGCGCCTGCAACTGGAAGGTCGATGCGCGAGCGGCGCAGCCCGGTATCTTCCCCGCGCAACTGCAGCCCAGCCTGCTGCGTGGCGACTTCGTACAGCACTCCAACGATTCGGCCTGGATGGTCAACCCGGCGCAGCCGCTGCGCGGCTACTCGCCGATCATCAGCCGCGAAGACGTGCCCCTGGGCCCGCGCAGCCGCTTTGCCCTGCAGCGGTTGAACCGCCCCGGCAAGATCAGCGCGCAGGACCTGCACCACATGGTCATGGACGACAAGGTGTACCTGGCCGAGCTGGCGCTGCCCGACCTGCTGCAGTGGTGCAAGGGCGCCACGGCCGATCCGCAGCTCAAGGCCGTTTGCGACAGCCTGGCGGCGTGGGATGGCAAGGCCGGCCTGGCCAGTGGCATCGGCCTGGTGCACTTTCAGAACATCCTGCAGGCGTTGCAGGAGCACGGTGAATTCTGGCGCGTGGCATTCGATCCGGCCGACCCCCAGCACACCCCACGCGGCCTTGCGCTGGAGCGTGCCGAGGTGGCCAGGGCCGTGCGTGCGGCGGCATTGGCGTCGCAGGCGCAGGTGGCCGAGGCCGGGCTGAGTGCGAATGTGCAGTGGGGGCAGATCCAGCAGGCGGGCGACGGCACGCCGATGCATGGCGGGCCGTCGAGCCTTGGGGTGTACAACGCCATGCAGAGCGTGCCGGGCGAGGGGGGCAAGCGCACCGTGATCAGCGGCACCAGTTACCTGCAGGTGGTCAGTTTCGATGACAAGGGGCCGCACGCGCAGGGGCTGCTGGCGTTTTCCCAGTCCAGCGAGGCGGGGTCGGTGCATGCCAGTGACCAGACCCGTGCTTTCTCGGCCGGGCACTGGCACACCATTCCATTCACCGAGGCGCAGATCAAGGCGGACCCGCAGTATCAGGTGCAGGTGATACGTGAGACGGATACTGCAGCTGTAGCCAGCAGCCCACGTTGAGCGTCGGCTTGACCCGCGATAGCGTGGCTACGTATTCAGATCCCGCAACAACAGCCCGAAGCCCAGCTCCACCTGTTCGGGAATCGGCAGGTACACCGTGTGCCCATCCCCCGGCGCCACCTCCAGCGGGTTGCCCGCGCGATCCCGCAGCTGGTGCAGGTCGAAATGGTAGTTGCCCCGCGGCGTCATCAGCTCCAGGTGATCGCCCAGCCCGAAACGGTTCTTGACCTTGACCTCGGCCAGCCCGTCGACCCGCTCCCCGGTCAGCTCGCCCACGAATTGCTGGCGCTCGGACACCGAGTTGCCCCGCTCGTAGTTCTGGTACTCGTCGTGCACGTGGCGGCGCAAGAAGCCTTCGGTGTAGCCGCGTTGCGCCAATGACTCCAGGTCGAGCATCAGCGAACGGTCGAATTCACGCCCCGCCAGCGCATCGTCGATGGCCTGCCGGTACGCCTGGGTGGTGCGGGCACAGTAGAAGTGCGACTTGGTACGCCCCTCGATCTTCAGCGAGTGCACCCCCATGCGGGTCAGGCGCCCGACGTGCTGCACGGCACGCAGGTCCTTGGCGTTCATGATGTAGGTGCCGTGCTCGTCCTCGAATGCCGGCATGTCTTCGCCGGGCCGGTTGGCTTCCTGCAGCACGAACACCTGGTTGGTGGGGGCGCCGACGCCCAGGGTCGGCTGGACTTCGCGCACGATCTCACCCACCTCGTTTTCCTGGGCCGGGGTGGCGCTGTACTGCCAGCGACAGGCGTTGGTGCAGCTGCCCTGGTTGGCATCGCGCCGGTTCAGGTAGCCCGACAGCAGGCAGCGCCCCGAATACGCCATGCACAGGGCGCCGTGCACGAACACTTCCAGCTCCATCGCCGGCACCTGCTGGCGGATCTCTTCGATTTCTTCCAGCGACAGCTCCCGGGACAGGATCACCCGGCTCAGGCCCTGGGATTGCCAGAACGCGACACTGGCCCAGTTCACCGTATTGGCCTGTACTGACAGGTGGATCGGCATGGCCGGGAAGTGCTGGCGCACCAGCATGATCAGCCCAGGGTCGGACATGATCAGCGCGTCCGGGCCCATGGCGATCACAGGTTCCAGGTCCTTGAGGAAGGTCTTGAGCTTGGCATTGTGCGGGGCGATGTTGACCACCACGTAGAACCGCTTGCCCTGGGCCTGGGCTTCCTGGATGCCCAGCGCCAGGTTGGCATGGTCGAATTCGTTGTTGCGCACACGCAGGCTGTAGCGCGGCTGGCCGGCGTAGACCGCATCGGCGCCATAGGCGAAGGCATAGCGCATGTTCTTCAGGGTGCCGGCAGGGGCGAGCAGTTCGGGTCGGGCGAGGTGGGTCATGGCAAGGTCGCGACAAAAGCGCGGATGCTACGCGCCTGCACCACCGATTTTATTGATCCACGGCAACGGCACTTTCTGCAGTGCGCCGCGCACTAATCATCAGAGCGCAAAGGAGCGGACATGAACGAATCGGTATTGCAGCAAAAAGCCTTGATGTGGTTGCTGGTCCTGGTGACCCTGGCCTTCATCTGGATTCTATTGCCCTACTACGGCGCGGTGTTCTGGGCGGTGATCCTGGGCATCGTGTTTGCGCCGTTGCAGCGCCGGTTGCTGTTGCGCCTGGGCTGGCGGCGCAACCTGGCGGCGGGTATCACGCTGCTGGTGTGCCTGCTGATCGCGATTCTGCCGGTGATCGTCATCAGCACGCTGCTGGTTCAGGAAGGCGCCACGCTGTACAAGAACATCGAGAGCGGCCAACTGGATATCGCCGGCTACATCGAGCGCTTCAAGGACATGCTGCCCGCTGTGGCCCAGCATGGCCTGGAACGCCTGGGCATGGGGGATCTGGAGGGCTTGCGCGACAAGATCGCCAAGGGCGCGATGCAGGGCAGCCAGTTCTTCGCCACCCAGGCGTTCAGCTTCGGGCAGGGCACGTTCGAGTTCCTGGTGAGCTTCGGCATCATGCTGTACCTGCTGTACTTCTTCCTGCGCGATGGCGCCGAGCTGGTGCGCAAGATCCGCACGGCGGTGCCCCTGGCCGAACACCAGAAGCGTCGCCTGCAACTGAAGTTCAATCGCGTGGTGCGTGCCACGGTCAAGGGCAACCTGCTGGTGGCGGTGACCCAGGGCGCGCTCGGCGGGTTCATCTTCTGGGTGCTGGATATCCCCAGTGCGCTGGTGTGGGCGGTGCTGATGGCGTTTCTGTCGCTGCTGCCGGCGGTGGGTGCCGGCATCGTGTGGGGCCCGGTGGCCGCGTACTTCCTGCTCAGTGGTTCGATCTGGCAGGGTGTGGTGCTTGCCGCCTTCGGGGTGTTCGTGATCGGTCTGGTGGACAACGTGCTGCGCCCGATCCTGGTGGGCAAGGATACCCGCATGCCCGACTACCTGATCCTGATCTCGACCCTGGGCGGGCTGGCGGTGTTCGGCCTCAACGGCTTCGTCATCGGGCCGTTGATCGCGGCGCTGTTCATGTCCAGCTGGGGGATTTTCGTGGCGACCAAGCCTCAGGTGCAACTGCCCTGAGGCGCCGCTGGCGAGCGTCACTTCCAGCTATAGGACATGCCCACGTAGGCTGCGAAGCCTTCGCCGGGGGTGGAGCGTGCGGCATCGAGACCCTTGTCGTCGTAGCCGGGCGTCACGGTTGCGGCATAGCGCTTGTTGGTGAGGTTGCGCAGGTCGAGCCAGGTGGCCCAGTCCTGTCGGGGGGAGGCGTAGCCGAAGGTTGCGCCCAGCAGGGCATACGCATCGGCCTGGTAGGAGTTGGCGTAGTCGACCTGCACCTTTGAGGCCATCTGCGTGTTGAGCCCGGCATAGAAGCCGCTGGGATGGTCCAGGCGCACCTGCGCCTGGTAGTAGTGCATCGGCATGCCGGGCAGGCGGTTGTCGCCGAACGCCGCGTCATCGCGGTAGTGGAAGTCGCTGAAGGTGTAGGCCTGGCGCAGCGACACCCGGCCAACTCCGCTGTGTTCCCACAGCAGGCTGTCGAGGCTGGCTTCCACCCCCTGGTGCACGGTAGGGCTGGCATTCACCTCGCCGACGATGGCGTTGGTGGTGCTGCTGGCGGCCACGGTTTCCACTGTCAGCAGTTCGTGGCGCACGGCCGAGTAGTACCAGGCCAGGTCCCAGCGCCCCAGCCGCGAGTCGCCGCGTGCGCCGAGCTCCAGGGTGGTGGCGGTCTGGTTGCGCAGCTCGATGGGTTGGGTCTGCAGGCCTTTGATCGCTGGCGAGCTCCAGATCAGCGCCCAGGGGTGTGCAGGCTCCACCGAGCGGCTCAGGTTGCCGTACAGCTGCAGCGCGGGGCTGAAGTCGTAGCGCAGCCCCAGGCGCGGGGCGTAGTCCCAGTCATGCTGGCTGACCTTGCCGCCGCTGGCCGGATAGGTGACGGCGCTTTCGCGGCGGGTATAGATCATCGCCAGGCCGCTGGTCAGCCACAGGTCTGGCACCAGTTCCAGTTCGTTGCTGAAGTGGAGGACGCTGTCCGAGCCCTGGTAGGTGAAGTCGCGGGTCTTGGTGCCTATGGGCTGAGTGGGGGCGGTCTCGACCCGCACGAACTCCGAGGCCCCGGTGTTGGGCAGGTGCTTGGTGGTGCGCCAGCCCAGGGTTGTCTTGCTCTCGTGGCCGAACAGGGTGTCGCGGCGCAGGTAGTTGAGCGTGCCGCTGACGTCGGTGTACGCCACCTTGAGGCGCTTGGTGCCTTCACGCAGGTCCATCGGGTAGTCGTGGTAGACCAGGCCGGCTTCCAGCTGCGAGTCGTCATCGAGGTAGAAGGTGGTCTTGTTGCCCAGCCAGGTGCTGCCCGGTTGCGGGCGGCTGGCGTCGCGGCTCAGGTACAGCGGGTTGGCAGCGCGCGGGTGGTGCTTGATCTGGTCCTTGGTCAGGCGCCCGGCCAGTTCGTTTTCGGTTTCGCGGTAACGCAGGTAGAAGCGGGTTTCCAGGTTGGGGTTGAAGCGGTAGCCGACGTTGGCGGCGATGCCCTTGCTGCTGCCGCTGCTGTGGTCCTGGTAGCCGTCGTATTCCGAGTCGGTGAGGGCGACGTAGTAGTCCAGGTCACCCAGTACCTGGCCGGAGCTGACCTGGCGTTTGCCGTAGCCACGGCTGCCGGCCTCGACCCGTACCTGCAGGGGCGCGGCGTCGTAGCCGGTGTGGGTCACATAGTTGATGGCGCCGCCCAGGGCCAGGGCGCCGCGGTCGAAACCATTGGCGCCGCGCAGTACCTCGGCGCGGCTTAGCCACAGGGGCTCGAACAATTCATAGGGCGTGCCGCCGGGGCCGGTCAGGGGCAGGCCGTCGAACAGGGTGTATACGCCGGAGCCGTGGGCGCCGGGGGCACGGTTGAGGCCCGAGCCGCGAATCGACAGTTTGATGCCGTCGTTGCCGGCGGATTGGGCGAACACGCCGGGCTGGTAGGCGAGAACGTCCTGGTTGCTGGCAACGCGGCCTTGTTCGACCTGTTGCATGTCGATCAGGTTGGTGGCCCCGGGGATTTGCTGCAGGCGCTCACGGGCGTCCTGAAGCTCGTTGTGTTCCTGGTCCTGGATCAGTACCTGGCCGAGTTCGATGCCTGGGTTGGCTTGGGCGGTGGCGGTGCAGGCGATCAATACGGCGAGGGACGAGCGGGACAGGGTGGGGTGCATCGAAGGGGTTCCGGAACGGTTGGGCGGGTATCTGACGTTGCAAGTATCAGACGAAGCACAGTGGGTGATCTGTAGTGCAGTCATGCTTTTGATCTGCTCTGGATATGTTCACGGTCGTCGATTTTACCGATTGGTGTGTTTATCCGGCATGGATAGCGCTGCGAATGACGCCTTCCGCTCTTACAGCGGGTCACTTTTGCAAGGACGCAAAAGTAACCAAAAGGTCCCCGGCCAAACATACGGCCCTACGCTTCGCTCCGGGTTCCCTCCCTCCGGCGCCGTCCAGGGGGCACGCGACCCGAGTTGCTGCGCAACTCTAACAGTCGCTCGCTTCGGCTAACGCCGAAGGGGCTGCGCCCCGCCCCCTGCACGACACCTCCACTCGGCCTCCTGACAGGCCGGACAATCAAGATCAAGATCAAGAACAAAAGCAACGGCGGTGCTGGGGATGGGTTGTTCAATCGCCAAAAACAAAACACCCCGCCGAAGCGGGGTGTCCTGTCAATGCATCAGCACTCAACCAAGCAACTGCAAACCTGCATGCTGCACCAGGTCCAGCAACGGCTGCGGATATACACCCAGCACGAACGCCAGAATCGCAATCGCCAGCAACATCACGCCACCGGTACGCTGCTCCCAGTTCAACGGCGCATCGTGACGACGCAGGTTCGGCTCGATCAGGTACAGGGTGACCATCACGCGCAGGTAGTAGAACACCCCGATCGCACTACCGATCACCAACGCACCCACCAGCCACCACAGCTGCGACTCGACGCCGGTAGCAATGATGTAGAACTTGCCGATGAAGCCCGCGGTCAGCGGAATACCCGCCAGCGACAGCATCATCACGGTCAGTACCGCCGTCAGGTACGGACGACGCCAGAACAGGCCGCGGTACTCGTACAGGGCATCGGCATCACGGCCCTTGTAAGGCGAGGACATCAGGGTGATGACGCCAAACGCGCCCAGGCTGGTGATCACGTAGGTCACCAGGTACACGCCAATGGCTTCCACCGCCATGCCCTTGCTCGCCACCAGCGCAATCAGCAGGTAACCGAAGTGGGCGATCGAGGAGTAACCCAGCAGACGCTTGAGGTTGCTCTGGGTCAGCGCCAGCAGGTTGCCGACCAGAATCGAGGCCACTGCAATCACCGACAGCACGGTGGTCAGCACGCCGCTGCTGGCAGCAGGGGAGAGCATGAACAGGCGTACCACAACGGCGAATACAGCCACCTTGCTCGCGGTGGCCAGGAACGCGGCAACCGGCGCCGGAGCACCTTCGTATACGTCCGGGGTCCACAGGTGGAACGGTACCAGCGACAGCTTGAACGCCAGGCCGACCAGCATCATGCCCAGGCCCAGCTGGGCAATCAGGCTTGGCAGGCTGGTGGTGGCCAGGGCCTTGCCGATGCCGTCGAAGCTCAGGCTGCCGGCGTCGGCATACAGCAGCGCCATGCCGAACAGCAGGAACGCGGAACCGGCTGCCGACAGCACCATGTACTTGATGCCGGCTTCCAGCGAACGCTTGTTGAAGAACGCATACGCCACCAGGCCATACACCGGTACCGAGAGCAGCTCCAGGCCGATGAACAGGCCGGCCAGGTGTTGCGCGCAGACCAGCACCAGGCCGCCCAGGGCCGCCATCAGGATCAGCAGGTAGAGCTCTTCGCGGTTGCCCGGGTAGCCCTTGCCGCCGTCACCCAGGTAGGCATGCGCCAGGGTCACGCAGGCCAGGGTGGCGACCAGGATCAACGCCATGTACAGGCACGCGAAGCTGTCGACGGTCAGCAATGGGGTGACCGCCAGCGGGGCCACCTTGAGGGTCGGGATGATCGACAGCAGGGCCAGGTTCAGCCCCACGGTCGACAGCAGGAAGGTTTGCGAGTGATTGCGGCGCCAGGCGATGGCCAGCATCACCACGACGATGGTGATACTGGTGATCAGCAGTGGCGCAAGCGCAATAAAGTGTTGAATCGTCAGGTCCATAGCGCTCTTACCGGGCCGAAGCGAGTTGAGTGAAAGCGGAGCCGAGCCACTGCTGCACACCACTCATGGTGGCGGCGGAGGTATCCAGGAACGGCTGCGGGTAAACGCCCAGCACAATCAGCAGTACCGCCAGGCCCAGCACCATGATCAGTTCGCGGTTGTCCATGCCGGCCAGTACTTCGTCGGACTTGGCCGGGCCGAAGTAGGCGCGGTGGATCATGATCAGCGAGTACACCGAGCCGAACACCAGGCCGGAGGTGGCAATCGCGGTGACCCATGGGGCACTGACGAAGCTGCCGATCAGGATCAGGAACTCGCCGACGAAGTTGCCGGTACCCGGCAAGCCCAGCGAAGCCGCGGCGAAGAACAGGCTGATGGCCGGCAGGTAGGCGATGCGCGACCACAGGCCACCCATCTGACGCATGTCACGGGTGTGCAGACGCTCGTACAGCTGGCCGCTGAGGATGAACAGCGCCGCCGCCGACAGGCCGTGGGCCAGCATCTGGATCACCGCGCCCTGCAGGGCCTGCTGGCTGCCGGAGTAGATGCCGATCAGCACGAAGCCCATGTGCGAGACGCTGGAGAACGCGATCAGGCGCTTGATGTCGGTTTGCGCGAAGGCCAGGAATGCACCGTAGAAGATCCCGATCAGACCCAGGGTCATGGCGATCGGCGCGAACTCGGCCGAGGCATTCGGGAACAGCGGCAGGGCAAAACGCAGCAGGCCGTAGGCTGCGGTCTTCAGCAGGATACCGGCCAGGTCGACGGAACCGGCAGTCGGCGCCTGGGCGTGGGCATCAGGCAGCCAGGAGTGGAACGGTACCACCGGCAGCTTGACCGCGAAGGCGATGAAGAAGCCCAGCATCAGCAGGTATTCGGTACCCGCCGGCAGGTCGGCCTTGAGCAACTGGGTGTAGTCGAAGGTGATCACACCGGTGTTGCCGTAGTTGACCAGTACCAGGCCCAGGATCGCCACCAGCATGATCAGGCCGCTGGCCTGGGTGAAGATGAAGAACTTGGTGGCTGCGTAGATCCGGGTCTTCTTGCCGTCCGAGGAGCTGTGACCCCAGAGCGCGATGAGGAAATACATCGGCACCAGCATCATTTCCCAGAAGAAGAAGAACAGGAACAGGTCCAGGGCCAGGAACACACCGACCACGCCGCCCAGGATCCACATCAGGTTGAGGTGGAAGAAGCCGACGTGGCGCTGGATCTCTTTCCAGGAACACAGTACCGAGAGCACACCGAGCAGGCCGGTGAGCAGGATCATCAGCAGCGACAGGCCGTCCAGGGCCAGGTGCAGGCTAATGCCGAAGCGCTCGATCCACAGCACTTTGAACTCGTAGGCCCACTGTGGCGCGGCACCCGGCGCAGGCGCCAGGGTGTAGTCGCCGTTGGCCCACAGCCAGAGGCCGATACCAAGCAGCAGGGACATGGTCAGCAGCGCGATGTAGCGCGGCAGGGTGGCGCCGAAGCGCTCACCCAGCCAGCACAGCAGGCCGCCGATAAAGGGGATCAGGATCAGCCAAGGCAAAATCATGACGGGCTCAATTCCTTTCGCAAAGTCGCAAGGTTCATATCAGACCGCAGCCACAACAACGGCACCGAGCACAAGCACGGCACCAATGGCGATCGAGGCGGTGTACCAGCGCAGCTGACCGGTTTCGGTTTTGCTCATGGCGGCATGACCGCCCTTGGCCAAACGCGGAATCAGGCCGATGCTGCGGTCAACCGGATCCTTGCGCAGGATGTGGCTGATCAGCAGGTAAGGTTTGACGAACAGCTTGTCGTAGATCCAGTCGAAGCCCCAGGCGGCGAACCACCAGGCCGACAGCACACGACCGATACCGCTGTTGGCGATCGCGGTAACCAGGCGACGCTTGCCCAGGAACAGCATGGCGGCCAGCAGGATGCCGGCGATGGCGATGGCACCCGAGGCGATTTCCAGGCTGTGCTTGGCTTCGCCACCGGCATGCCCGACGCTCTGCGGCAGCACGCCGGCCAGCGGTGGGTGGATCCAGGCGCCGACGAAGGTCGACAGCACGATCAGCACGCCCAGCGGCAGCCAGTGCGAGATGCCGTGGCCAGCGTGGGCTTCGGTCTTGGCTTCGCCGTGGAAGGCGATGAAGATCAGGCGGAAGGTGTACAGCGAGGTCATGAACGCACCCACCAGGCCGGCGTACAGCAAACCGCTGTTGCCGCTGGCGAAGGCTTCCCAGAGGATCTCGTCCTTGGAGTAGAAGCCGGCGGTCAGCAGCGGCAGGGCAGCCAGGGCGGCACCACCGACGATGAAGCTGGCGTAGGCCAGTGGCAGTTTCTTCCACAGGCCGCCCATCTTGAAGATGTTCTGCTCGTGGTGGCAGGCAACGATCACCGCACCGGAGGCAAGGAACAGCAGGGCCTTGAAGAAGGCGTGGGTCATCAGGTGGAAGATCGCGCCGTCGAAGGCGCCCACGCCCAGGGCCAGGAACATGTAGCCGATCTGGCTCATGGTCGAGTAGGCGAGGATACGCTTGATGTCGGTCTGTACCAGCGCGGCAAAGCCGGCCAGCACCAGGGTCACGCCGCCGACCACACCTACCAGGTGCAGCACGTCGGGTGCCAGGGCGAACAGGCCGTGGGTACGTGCGATCAGGTAGACACCGGCGGTCACCATGGTGGCGGCGTGGATCAGTGCCGATACCGGGGTAGGGCCGGCCATCGCGTCTGCAAGCCAGGTCTGCAGCGGCAGTTGGGCCGATTTGCCCACAGCGCCGCCCAGCAGCATCAGGGTTGCCAGCACGATCCAGAAATCACCGGCCTGGAACTTCTGCGGCGCCAGCACCAGCAGTTGCTGGATGTTCAGGGTGCCCAGTTGCTGGAACAGGATGAACAGGCCGATGGCCATGAACACGTCGCCGATACGGGTGACGATGAAGGCCTTGAGCGCTGCGTTGCCGTTGTTGCGGTTGCTGTAGTAGAAACCGATCAACAGGTACGAGCACAGGCCCACGCCTTCCCAACCGAAGTAGATGAACAGCAGGTCGTCGCCCAGGATCAGGAACAGCATGCTGGCAATGAACAGGTTGGTGTAGGCGAAGAAGCGCGAGTAGCCGGCTTCACCACGCATGTACCACGAGGCGAACAGGTGGATCAGGAAGCCCACGCCGACCACCACGCCGAGCATGGTCACCGACAGGCCGTCCAGGTACAGGGTGAAGTTGGGCTTGAAGTCGCCCACCTGCATCCACTGCCACAGCAGCTGGCTGTACGCGCCGCCTTCAGGCGGGGCGACGTTGAACTGCCAGATCACGTAGGCGGCCACGATGGCCGAGAGGCCGATCGAACCGACACCGATCAGCGCCGACAGGTTCTCCGAGAACCGCCCACGCGAGAAAGACAGCAGCACAAAGCCGATCAGGGGGAAGACGAAGGTCAGAAAGAGTAGGTTCATCCGCGCATCTCACTGGCAGCATCGATATCGAGAGTGTGGAAGCGGCGATACAGCTGCAGCAGGATCGCCAGGCCGATACTGGCCTCGGCGGCGGCCAGGCTGATCACCAGGATGAACATGATCTGCCCGTCCGGTTGCGCCCAGCGGCTGCCCGCCACGATGAATGCCAGTGCCGAGGCGTTCATCATGATTTCCAGGCTCATCAGTACGAACAGAATGTTGCGGCGCACCATCAGCCCGACCAGGCCGAGGCAGAACAGGATGCCGGCGACGGCCAGGCCGTGTTCGAGAGGAATTGCTGACATGATTTACTCCTTCGCCTCGTTGCGGCCGAGGTGGAACGCCGTCACTGCTGCAGCCAGCAGCAGCATCGAGGCCAGTTCCACCACCAGCAGGTAAGGGCCGAACAGGCTGATGCCCACGGCCTTGGCGTCAACGGTGGTATGACCGATGGCGGCGCCACTCGGCTGCACGAACAGCACGTACAGCAGTTCGGCCAGCAGCAGGACGGCGAGGAACACCGGCCCGCCCCAGATGCCGGGCTTGAGCCAGCCGCGCTCCTGGGCGACCGAGGCCGGCCCCAGGTTGAGCATCATCACCACGAACACGAACAGCACCATGATGGCGCCAGCGTAGGCGATCACTTCGAGCACGCCGGCAAACGGCGCGCCGAGGGCGAAGAAGGTCATCGCCACGGAGATCAGCGAAATGATCAGGTAGAGCAGGGCATGCACCGGGTTGGTGTTGGTGATCACCCGCAGGGTGGACACCACGGCGACACCGGATGCGAAATAGAAAGCGAATTCCATCTTTCTTCCTTAAGGGAGCAAGCTCTTCACGTTGATCGGCTCGGCTTCGTTCTGCGCGGCGCCCTTCGGCTTGCCGGCAACGGCCATACCTGCAACACGGTAGAAGTTGTAATCAGGGTTCTTGCCGGGGCCGGAGATCAGCAGATCTTCTTTCTCGTACACCAGGTCCTGACGTTTGAACTCGGCCATTTCGAAATCCGGGGTGAGCTGGATCGCGGTGGTCGGGCAGGCTTCCTCGCAGAGGCCGCAGAAAATGCAGCGCGAGAAGTTGATGCGGAAGAACTCGGGGTACCAGCGACCGTCTTCGGTCTCGGCCTTCTGCAGCGAGATGCAACCCACCGGGCAGGCCACGGCGCACAGGTTGCAGGCCACGCAGCGCTCCTCGCCGTCGGGGTCGCGGGTCAGCACGATGCGGCCGCGGTAGCGCGGCGGCAGGTAGACCGGCTCTTCGGGGTATTGCAGGGTGTCGCGTTTGCGGAACCCGTGGGAGAACACCATCACCAGGCTGCGCAGCTGGGTGCCAGTGCCCTTAACGATGTCGCCAATATACTTGAACATGGGTCAAATCCTCACTGGGCCGCAACAGCTGGCGTGTTGAGCAACACGAGCGCAGCGGTCACCAGCAAATTGATCAGGGTCAGCGGCAGGCAGAACTTCCAGCTGAAGTCCATCACCTGGTCATAGCGCGGGCGCGGGATCGAGGCGCGCAGCAGGATGAACAGCATGATGAAGAACGCGGTCTTCAGGGCGAACCACACGAACGACAGTTGCGGCAGGATGCCGAACGGCCCGTGCCAGCCACCGAAGAACAGCGTTACCAGCAGCGCCGAGATCAGGATGATGCCGATGTACTCGCCCACGAAGAACATGCCCCATTTCATGCCGGCATATTCGATGTGGTAGCCGTCGGCCAGTTCCTGTTCCGCTTCCGGCTGGTCGAAGGGGTGACGGTGAGTCACGGCCACGCCAGCGATGAAGAAGGTACAGAAGCCGAAGAACTGCGGAATGATGAACCACAGGTTCTGCGCCTGGTATTCGACGATGTCGCGCATGTTGAACGAGCCGACCTGGGCCACGATGCCCATCAGCGCCAGGCCCATGAACACTTCGTACGACACGGTCTGGGCCGAGGCCCGCAGGCTGCCGAGCAGGGCGTACTTGTTGTTCGACGACCAGCCGGCGAACAGGACGGCGTACACCGACAGGCCGGCCATGGCGAAGAAGAACAGCAGGCCGATGTTCAGGTCCGCGACACCCCAGGTCGGGGTGATCGGGATGATCGCGAAGGCGATCAGCAAGGCGCTCATGGCCACCACCGGCGCCAGGGTGAAGATCACCTTGTCGACGAAGGGCGGGTTCCAGTCTTCCTTGAAGAACATCTTCAGCATGTCGGCGGCAATCTGGAACATGCCGAACGGGCCGACGCGGTTAGGACCGTAACGGTCCTGCCACCAGCCCAGCAGGCGACGCTCGACGAAGCTGAGCAGCGCACCGCAGACCACCACCGCCAGCAACACCACGATGGCCTTGATGACAGTGAGGATCACATCGATCACTTCAGGGGTGAACCAGGTCATTGTGCTGCCTCCTGCAAGCCTTCGACGGATGCACCGAAGATGGCAGGCGGGATGCCGGCCAGGCCTTTGGGCAATGCAACCAGGCCTGCGCCCAGTTCCTCATTGATGCGCAGCGGCAGACGCAGGGTCTGGCCGGCCACGTTCAGGCTCAGCAGTACGCCGTCGTTGACGCCCAGGCGGTCGGCTTCGGACTTGGCCAGTGCCACGTAGGCCTGCGGGATGCGCTCCTGCACCGGGGCGGCGCGCGAAGAGTTCTCTTCACTGCCGAACAGGTGGTAGAACGGCACGGCCTGCCAGGTGCCACGGGCCGGCGAGAACGCCGCCGGAACGCTGGCGAACCAGTTCAGCCTGTCGCCCTGGGTCTCGATCAGGCGGGTGCCCGGGTCGCCTGCACGCAGGTGACCACCGACCTCGTCCTGGAACTTGTTCCAGGCCTGCGGCGAGTTCCAGCCCGGCGACCAGGCGAACGGCACCTGCTGGCGCGGTTCGGCGGAGCCCGAGTAGCCTTCCATGGAGAAGGCGAACGCGGTGTCCGGGTCTTGCGGGGTACGTGGTTCGTGCACGCTGATGTTGGCGCGCATGGCGGTACGGCCCGAGTAGCGCAGCGGCTCGCGGGCCAGTTTCATGCCCTTGATGCGGAACGCGGCCGATGGCGCGGCGTTGACGATGCCGGCCAGTTGCGGCACCACGCCAGCCACGGCGTGGGTCACGTGGTCCAGCTGGGTCCAGTCGACCGGCTTGTTGAGCAGGGTGGCACGCAGTGCGTGCATCCAGCGCCAGCCTTCGTGCACCAGGATGCTGCTGTCCAGGTACTGCGGGTCGAACACCTGGAAGAAGCGCTGGGCGCGGCCTTCCTGGCTGACCAGGGTACCGTCGCCCTCGGCGAAGGTGGCGGCCGGCAGCACCAGGTGCGCGCGGTCGGTGGTCGGGGTTTTCTGGTGGTCGGCAACGATCACCACCTTGGCCGCGGCCAGGGCAGCGTCGACCTTGGCAGCCGGTACGCGGCTGTACAGGTCGTTTTCCAGTACCACGATGGCATCGGCCTTGCCGGCGATCACGGCGTCCAGCGCCGCATCGATCGACTCGCCACCGAGCATGGCCAGGCCCAGGCTGTTGGCCTCGGGCACCACCAGGCTCAGCGAGCCGTTCTTCTCGCGCAGCTTGAGTGCCTTGGCGATGTTGGCGGCAGCTTCGATCAGAGCCCTGGAGGCCAGCGAAGTACCGGCAACCACCAGTGGGCGGTTGGCCGCGACCAGGGCGTCGGCGATGCGCTTGGCCAGGTCCAGGGCTTCGGCGTCCAGGCCTTCGACGGCTGGGGCGCTCGGGTCGATGGCGTGGGCCACGGCGAAACCGATGCGGGCCAGGTCGTCCGGCGCGGCGTGCACGCACTCCTGCGCCACGTCGTCGAGCTTGGTCTCGCTCAGGCTGGCAATGAACAGCGGGTACATGGCGTGCTGGCCGATGTTCTTCACCGCGGCATCGAGCCACGGCTGAACGCGCATGGCATCGGCCATCGCCTCGGCCTTGCCCTTGACCGACTGGCGCAGGGCCAGGGCCACGCGGGCAGCGGTCTGGGTCAGGTCTTCGCCAAGCACGAATACCGCGTCATGGTCTTCCATGTCGCGCAGGGTCGGCACCGGCAGCGGGCTGTCGTTGAGCACCTGCAAAGCCAGGCGCACGCGCTCCAGCTCACCGGCTTCCATGCCTGCATAGAAGTGTTCGGCACCCACCAGCTCGCGCAGGCCGTAGTTGCTCTCCAGGCTTGCACGGGGCGAACCGATACCCACGATGTTGCGCCCGCGCAGCATGTCGGCGGCCTTGTCCAGCGCGGCGTCCAGGCCCAGTTTCTGGCCGTCCTGGAGCAGTGGCTGGCGTGGGCGGTCGGTACGGTTGACGTAGCCGTAGCCGAAGCGGCCACGGTCGCACAGGAAGTACTGGTTCACCGAGCCGTTGAAACGGTTCTCGATGCGGCGAAGTTCACCGTAGCGCTCGCCCGGGCTGATGTTGCAGCCGCTGGAGCAGCCATGGCAGATGCTCGGGGCGAACTGCATGTCCCACTTGCGGTTGTAGCGCTCGGAGTGGGTCTTGTCGGTGAACACACCGGTCGGGCAGACCTCGGTCAGGTTGCCGGAGAACTCGCTCTCCAGGGCACCGTCCTCGACACGGCCGAAATACACGTTGTCGTGCGCACCGAACACGCCCAGGTCGGTACCGCCGGCGTAGTCCTTGTAGTAGCGCACGCAGCGGTAGCAGGCGATGCAGCGGTTCATCTCGTGGGAGATGAACGGGCCGAGCTCCTGGTTCTGGTGGGTACGCTTGGTGAAACGGTAGCGGCGCTCGTTGTGGCCGGTCATCACCGTCATGTCTTGCAGGTGGCAGTGACCGCCTTCCTCGCACACCGGGCAGTCGTGCGGGTGGTTGGTCATCAGCCATTCGACGACGCTGGCGCGGAACACGCGGGCTTCTTCGTCTTCGATGGAAATCCAGCTGCCATCGGTGGCAGGGGTCATGCAGGACATGACGATGCGACCACGGGTGTCGTTCTCGTCGGTGTACTGCTTGACCGCACACTGGCGGCAGGCACCGACGCTACCGAGCGCCGGGTGCCAGCAGAAATAGGGGATGTCGAGGCCTAGCGACAGACACGCCTGTAACAGGTTGTCTGCACCGTTGACTTCGAGCTCTTTGCCGTCTACGTGGATAGTGGCCATGGTTCAAAGTTCTTCGTTGGCCCGCGTCTGCGGGCGTGGCTAATGGAAAGCTGTATGCCTGCGGTTCGCCGTCATCCGGGCGAGCATCGCGGGCAACGGGCGGCACGGACCGCCCGTCTTCTTGTTCGTTATGCGCCAACCACAACGGGTTTGGCCAAGTCCGGGCGCGGTGCAGCAGTGGCTGCGATGCCGGCTTCGAACTCGGGGCGGAAGTATTTGATGGCACTGCCCAGCGGCTCGACCGCACCGGGTGCGTGAGCGCAGAAGGTCTTGCCTGGGCCGAGGAAACCGACCAGCCCCAGCAGCGTCTCGATGTCGCCTGGCTGACCCTGACCTTTCTCGATGGCGCGCAGCAGCTTGACGCTCCACGGCAGGCCGTCGCGGCACGGGGTGCAGAAGCCGCACGATTCGCGGGCAAAGAACTCTTCCATGTTGCGCAGCAGCGAGACCATGTTGACGCTGTCGTCAACGGCCATGGCCAGGCCCGTACCCATCCGGGTACCGACCTTGGCGATGCCGCCGGCGTACATCTGGGCGTCGAGGTGCTCGGGCAGCAAAAAGCCGGTACCGGCGCCGCCTGGCTGCCAGCACTTGAGCTTGAAGCCGTCGCGCATGCCGCCGGCGTAGTCTTCGAACAGCTCGCGGGCGGTGACGCCGAAGGGCAGTTCCCACAGGCCAGGGTTCTTCACCTTGCCGGAGAAGCCCATCAGCTTGGTGCCGTGGTCTTCGCTGCCTTCGCGGGCCAGAGACTTGTACCAGTCGATGCCGTTGCCGACGATGGCCGGCACGTTGCACAGGGTCTCGACGTTGTTCACGCAGGTCGGCTTGCCCCACACGCCCACGGCGGCAGGGAAGGGCGGCTTGGAGCGCGGGTTGGCGCGGCGGCCTTCGAGGGAGTTGATCAGTGCGGTTTCTTCACCACAGATGTAACGCCCGGCGCCGGTGTGCACGAACAGTTCGAAATCGAAACCGCTGCCCAGGATGTTCTTGCCCAGCAGGCCGGCAGCCTTGGCTTCCTCGACCGCACGGGTGAGGTTGCGCGCGGCGGTGGTGTATTCGCCACGCAGGAAGATGTAGCCGCGGTAGGCCTTGAGCGCGCGGGCACTGATCAGCATGCCTTCGATCAGCAGATGGGGCTGTTGCTCCATCAGCATGCGGTCCTTCCAGGTGTTGGGCTCCATTTCGTCCGCGTTGCAAAGCAGGTAGCGGATGTTCATGGATTCGTCTTTGGGCATCAGGCCCCATTTGACGCCCGTCGGGAAGCCCGCACCGCCACGGCCCTTGAGGCCGGAGTCCTTGACGGTCTGCACGATGTCGTCCTGCGACATCTGCGCCAGTGCCTTGCGGGCAGCGGTGTAGCCGTCCTTGGCCTGGTACTCGTCGAGCCACAGTGGCTCGCCGTCGTCGCGCAGGCGCCAGGTCAGCGGATGGGTTTCGGCGGCGCGCGCGATGCGGTTGGCCGGGCCGAAGGAAGTGATGGTCATACGTAACCCTCCAGCAGTTTGGAAACGCCGGCAGGTTGCACGTCGCCAAAGGTGTCGTCGTCGATCATCAGGGCCGGGGCCTTGTCGCAGTTGCCCAGGCAGCATACCGGCAGCAGGGTGAAACGCCCGTCTGCGGTGGTCTGGCCCAGGCCGATGCCCAGCTCGCTCTGGATCTGGCTGACCACCGACTCGTGGCCGCCGATGTAGCAGACCATGCTGTCGCACACACGGATGATGTGGCGGCCGACCGGCTGGCGGAAGATCTGGCTGTAGAAGGTGGCCACGCCTTCGACGTCGCTGGCAGGGATGCCCAGCACTTCGCCGATGGCGTACACGGCGCCGTCCGGCACCCAGCCGCGTTCCTTCTGAACGATCTTCAGGGCTTCGATGGACGCCGCGCGCGGGTCCTCGTAGTGGTGCATCTCGTGCTCGATGGCCGAGCGCTCGGTTTCGCTCAGGGCGAAACGGTCGGTTTGGATAAGCGTGTTATTCATGCTTAGCGGTCCACGTCAGCCATAACGAAGTCGATACTGCCCAGGTACGCAATCAGGTCCGCGACCATGCTGCCGCGGATCACCGAAGGGATCTGCTGCAGGTGCGGGTAGCTCGGAGTGCGGATCCGGGTGCGGTAGCTCATGGTGCCGCCGTCGCTCGTCAGGTAGTAACTGTTGATGCCCTTGGTCGCTTCGATCATCTGGAAGGACTCGTTGGCCGGCATGACCGGGCCCCACGAAACCTGCAGGAAGTGCGTGATCAGGGTCTCGATGTGCTGCAGGGTGCGCTCTTTTGGCGGCGGCGTGGTCAGCGGGTGATCCGCCTTGTACGGGCCTTCCGGCATGTTGCGCATGCACTGGTCGATGATCTTGATGCTCTGGCGCATTTCTTCCACGCGCACCATGCAGCGGTCATAGGCATCGCCATTGCTGGCCAGCGGCACTTCGAACTCGAAGTTCTCGTAGCCCGAGTACGGGCGTGCCTTGCGCAGGTCGAAGTCGCAACCGGTCGAACGCAGGCCGGCACCGGTGACGCCCCATTCCAGGGCTTCCTTGGTGTTGTAGGCAGCCACGCCGATGGTACGGCCCTTGAGGATGCTGTTCTGCAGGGCGGCCTTGGTGTACTCGTCGAGGCGCTTGGGCAGCCAGTCGACGAAGTCCTTGACCAGTTTTTCCCAGCCGCGCGGCAGGTCGTGGGCCACGCCACCGATACGGTACCAGGCCGGGTGCAGACGGAAACCGGTGATGGCTTCGATCACGGTGTAGGCGCGCTGACGGTCGGTGAAGGTGAAGAACACCGGGGTCATGGCGCCGACGTCCTGGATGTAGGTACCCAGGAACAGCAGGTGGCTGGTGATGCGGAAGAACTCGGCCATCATGATGCGGATGGTGTCGACCTTCTGCGGCACCTTGATGCCGGCCAGCTTCTCGACCGCGAGCACGTAGGGCAGGTTGTTCATCACCCCGCCCAGGTAGTCGATGCGGTCGGTGTAGGGGATGAAGCTGTGCCAGGACTGGCGCTCGGCCATCTTCTCGGCACCACGGTGGTGGTAGCCGATGTCCGGGACGCAGTCGACGATCTCTTCACCGTCCAGCTGCAGCACGATACGGAACGCACCGTGAGCCGAAGGGTGGTTGGGGCCAAGGTTGAGGAACATGTAGTCCTCGTTGGCACCGGAACGCTTCATGCCCCAGGCTTCGGGGTTGAAGCGTGCGGCTTCTTCCTCGAGCTGCTGCTTGGCCAGGTTCAGGCTATAGGGGTCGAACTCGGTGGCGCGCGCCGGGAAGTCCTTGCGCAGCGGATGGCCTTCCCAGGTGGGCGGCATCATGATGCGGGTCAGGTGCGGGTGGCCGGCAAAGTCGATGCCGAACATGTCCCAGACTTCGCGCTCGTACCAGTTGGCGTTGGGCCAGATACCGGTGACGGTGGGCAGGTTCAGGTCACCTTCGTTCAGTGCCACCTTGATCATCACGTCGCTGTTACGCTCGACGGACAGCAGGTGGTAGAACACGGTGAAGTCGGCGCCCGGCAGGCCGCGACGCTGGGTGCGCAGGCGCTCGTCCACCCCGTGCAGGTCGTACAGCATGCTGTACGGCTTGGCCACGTTGCGCAGGAAGGTCAGCACTTCGATCAGCTTGGCGCGGGCAACCCAAAGCACCGGCATGCCGGTGCGGGTGTCCTGGGCGGTGAACGCCTCGGGGCCAAAACGATTGTTCAATTCGACGACCACATCCTGGTCGTCAGCCTTGTAAGGCGGGATGTAAATAGCGGTGTCCGCTGTCATGGTCTCGATCGCTTTCGGTCAACGTAGAGAATGAAGCCAGGCCGCCTGCTCGAATGAACAGGCGGCAGGTCGCTGGATCAGACTTCGTCGGGGCTGCGCAGGTGGGTAACCTGGATACGCTGTTCACGACGCTGCTCTTTCTGCGACGGCATCTCGGCGCGGTACACGCCTTGATCGCCGACGACCCACGAAAGAGGGCGCCGCTCCTTGCCGATCGATTCCTGCAGCAGCATCAGGCCTTGCAGGAACGCTTCGGGGCGAGGCGGGCAGCCAGGCACGTAGACATCCACGGGGAGGAACTTGTCGACCCCCTGAACGACCGAGTAGATGTCGTACATGCCACCGGAGTTGGCGCACGAACCCATGGAGATGACCCACTTGGGTTCGAGCATCTGCTCGTACAGGCGCTGGATGATCGGCGCCATCTTGATGAAGCAGGTGCCGGCGATGACCATGAAGTCGGCCTGACGCGGCGATGCCCGGATGACCTCGGCGCCGAAGCGGGCGATGTCGTGGGGTGCCGTGAAGGCCGTGGTCATTTCCACGTAGCAGCAGGAGAGGCCGAAGTTGTACGGCCACAGGGAATTCTTGCGCCCCCAGTTGACGGCTCCACTGAGTACATCTTCGAGCTTGCCCATGAAGATGTTCTTGTGGACCTGGTCCTCTAGCAGCGAATCGGAGACGGTTTCCCGTTCACCGATTGGATACTGCTCGTTGGGCGCATCGGGGTCGATCCTGGTGAGATTGTATTGCATTGCCAAAGCCTCATTGTTTCAGCTTCGCTTGCCGCTTGCGACGACCTTCGGGAGCCCAATCGAGGGCCCCGACGCGCCATAGGTAGACAAGACCTGCCAACAGAATTGCTATGAAAACGAGTGCTTCGACGAATCCGGTCCAGCCGCTTTCGCGGACGGACACAGACCATGCAAAGAGAAAGAGGGCTTCGATATCGAAGATCACGAACAGCATCGCGACCAGATAGAATTTGGCGGAAAGACGCAGGCGGGCACCGCCTGTTGGCAGCATGCCGGACTCGAACGGTTCGTTCTTGCTGCGGCCCCAGGCCTTGCTGCCCAGCAGGGCGGACAGGCCGAGCATGAAGGCACACAGGCCGACGACACCCAAAAGGAAGATGGCAAAGCCCCAGTTGTGGGCGATGAGTCCTGTCGAATCGGGCATGCTGAAAATCCTTAACAGAGCGCTTGGTCTCTGAGCTTGAAAAGAAGTAGAGCAGTGACGATATGTCGCAGCGAAATCTATCGCGCTGATTTTATGGGTAAACCCGTAGCAAGTAAAATTTCTGCAGCAAATTTATTCGTAGCATTAAGAACAAAAATCTTTCGTAACTCGCTGCAGGCCACGTATTCCGTGGATTGCGCGTGCTTTTGTTAATTATGTTTCTTGTATGGCGTAACGAAATGCAAGTTTCGAAATGATAATTAATATCATTTGAGGGGCTCCTGTTATTCCTACCTCCTGCGTCAACTAAAAGTTGTTGTTCAAGGGTGTGGCCGGCAAGTTTGTGCGCCCCTGTTTCGGGCAGTGTCTGCGTGCTGGCGCTGGGCTCTGGCTCAGGGTTGTGCGCGGGGGTGGCGCGTCGGTATCTGCGCTGCCACGGCCGTCCGCTGACGCCGGTGTGCACTAGCATAGCCAATCGGGGGTAATAAGGAAGCCTTGTGCCGGGCGGCTGGCCTTTTCGCCGGCAAGGCTGGCGCCTGCGCGGGGTATGAATGGCACAAGACCCGGAGCCCCATCACAGGCCCCGGGTCTTGCGTGTTACCCGAATGTCACCAATCGATCAGCCGATCAGTGGAACTGCTCTTCTTCGGTCGAGCCGGTCAGGGCGGTAACCGAAGACTTGCCACCCTGGATCACGGTGGTCATGTCGTCGAAGTAGCCAGTGCCCACTTCCTGCTGGTGCGCCACGAAGGTGTAGCCTTTGGACGCGTCGGCGAATTCCTGCTCCTGCAGCTTCACGTAGGCAGTCATGTCGTTGCGGGCGTAGTCGTGCGCCAGGTTGAACATGCCGTGCCACATGTTGTGGATGCCAGCCAGGGTGATGAACTGGTGCTTGTAGCCCATGGCCGACAGCTCGCGCTGGAACTTGGCGATGGTCGCGTCGTCCAGGTTCTTCTTCCAGTTGAAGGAAGGCGAGCAGTTGTAGGACAGGATCTGGTCCGGGTATTCCTTCTTGATGGCTTCGGCAAAGCGGCGTGCTTCGTCCAGGTCCGGCTTGGCGGTTTCGCACCAGATCAGGTCGGCATACGGTGCGTAGGCCAGGCCGCGGGCAATCGCCTGGTCCAGACCGGCACGTACCTTGTAGAAACCTTCCTGGGTACGCTCACCCACCACGAATGGCTGGTCGTACGGGTCGCAGTCGCTGGTCAGCAGGTCGGCGGCGTTGGCGTCGGTACGGGCCAGGATGATGGTCGGTACACCGGCAACGTCGGCCGCCAGGCGGGCAGCGCTGAGCTTCTGTACGGCTTCCTGGGTCGGAACCAGTACCTTGCCGCCCATGTGGCCGCATTTTTTAACCGAGGCCAGCTGGTCTTCGAAGTGAACGCCGGCGGCGCCTGCCTCGATCATGTTCTTCATCAGCTCGTAGGCGTTGAGTACGCCGCCGAAACCGGCTTCAGCGTCAGCCACGATCGGTGCGAAGTAGTCGATGTAGCCGTCGTCGCCCGGGTTCTTGCCGGCTTTCCACTGGATCTGGTCGGCGCGACGGAACGAGTTGTTGATGCGCTTGACCACGGTTGGCACGGAGTCCACCGGGTACAGCGACTGGTCGGGGTACATGGACTCGGCCGAGTTGTTGTCGGCAGCCACTTGCCAGCCGGACAGGTAGATAGCCTGGATACCGGCCTTGACCTGTTGAACAGCCTGGCCGCCGGTCAGGGCGCCCATGCAGTTGACGAAATCTTTTTCAGGGCGGAACGAAGGGTGGGCGCCTTTGGTTACCAGGTTCCACAGCTTCTCGGCACCCATGCGGGCCAGGGTGTGCTCAGGTTGAACCGAGCCACGCAGACGAACGACATCAGCGGCAGAGTAGGTACGGGTCACGCCTTTCCAGCGTGGGTTCTCGGCCCAATCTTTTTCGAGGGCTGCAATTTGCTGTTCGCGTGTCAGTGCCATGAAAGTAAACCTCGTCGCATAGGTCGGTAAAAAATGTTCGCTCTGTCGGCTGCGCTGTGCGTACAGGGGCAGCTCCGATTGCTCGCTGGTCAGAAGCACTGGCAGCCAGTGGTGTGGGCGAAATGGCGACGTTGAACGATGGGGCTCGAAGGGGGAAGTGAGCAGGTCCTTGGCGTGGCTGTCGGGCAGGTTGGCTCGTGGTTGCCGTGCTGCGTCGATCAGGGTGTGCCGTCTACCGTTTGATGCGCTTCCGTCCCTCGGGACAACTTCGTTCCAGTCGCAATCTCGTCAAACCGCCTTGTGGGCTGTACAGACACGAATCGGCTCAGGTCGGGTAGGTCAGAGCGCAACTCGAAGGCCCTTGCCAGGGCCTCTGATTAGCGGGAGCGGGGCCATCATGCCTCTGCGATTCGGGGGCGTCAAATGTTTTGTAGTGCTTTTTTTCATCCACTACATCTTTGGTCTAATACGACTCGTCAGTCAGTTTCGAGGCCTTTGGTCGAGGCCGTGAACGGCGCGGGGTCAGTCCAGTGCCTCGACTTTTACCCGCAAAGTCATGTTCTCACCGCGCTGGGTGGAGTAACTGAGGGTCGAAGCGCTGCGATCGGCCTGACTTTGAGCGTTGACACCTGCCAGGCTGATCCACTCGCCAAGCTTGCCGGTGACCTTCGTGTCGGTGCTTTGCACCTTCACTACATCGGGACGTTCCTGGCTCATCCGGTCATTGTTGGTGCTGATGGCAAGGTGCACGGTTTCGCCGGTGACGCTGGCGGTGACGTAGAAACCCTGGGTGACGTTGCGGTACTCGGTGTTGCTCTGCACGCGTCCGTAGCTGTCGGTCTGGGTGCTGGTGATGGGAATGCTCTGGCCAACCTGGATCAGCGCTGGAGTGCCCTCGCTGGCCTGCACCTGTTGCAGCCCACCCTCGCGGTTGGCGGTGCCGTAGCGGATCACGCGGGCGTTGCCGCGGTTGTCCTGGACGTTGCTGTCGGTGTTGTCGACGCTGATCAGCAGGCGCTTGGGGGCGGTGTCCAGTTGTTGCAGCAGGGTGCGAAGTTCGTCGATCTTGCCGGGCTCGGCATTGACGATCAGCTTGTTTTCGAAGGTGCTGATACTGCCGTCCTTGCCGATGAAGGCTTGCGCGGCGGGGAGCAGTTCGGCGCTGGTGCGGTGGTTCAGCGGCAGGACTTCGGTGGCGGCCAGCGCACTGAGGCTGAACGACAGAAGCAGGGTGGCGAGCAGGGGGCGTAGCGGCATGTCCATGGTCTCCGCGGGTGGAGTGGACATGATGGCAAATTTGTAGCGGTTGTGCTGGCCTGTTCGCCGGCAAGGCCGGCTCCCGCAGGTATGGGAGCTGGTCTTGCCGGCGACAGGGCTGGCGCTTACTGCGAGTCGCGTACCATGTCCACGTGCGGCAGGCCGGCCTCGAGGAACTCCTCGCTGACAACCTTGAAGCCCAGGCGCTCGTAGAATGCGGTGGCATGCACTTGTGCGGTGAGCTTCTGCTGGCGCAGATCGCGGTTCTGCGCCTCGGCGATGGCGGCCTGCATCAGTGCGTCACCCACCTTGAGCCCGCGCCAGTCCTTGAGCACCGACACGCGCCCGATCTGGCCATCCTGCAACAGGCGGGCGGTGCCGATGGCGTAGTCACCCTCAAAGGCCAGGAAGTGCACGGCGATGTTGTCGTCGGCATCCCACTCCAGCTCTGGCGGCACGTTCTGCTCGGCAATGAACACCGATTCGCGGATACGGCGGATGTCGGCGTTGTCTTTCTGCCAATCGGCCAGGCGTACTTCGATCTTATTCATTGGCAAATCCCAGGCTTCCTTGCTTGACCAGTTCGCAGATCAGGGTAAGGCCATTTTCGTCGCCAAGCCATGGCGCGAGGTTTTCCACGTGCAGGGCGTCGGCGGCGCAGATCAGCTTGAGCAGGTCGCGCAGTTCGCCCGGCAGCAGGCGGCTCTGGCCGCTGGCGAACAGCAGCACGTTGTTGTCGACTTCCGACCAGGCCAGGCGCGCGCTCGGGTTGCGGATCAGGATCGCACCCTGTTCCAGGCTGTCGATCAGGTCTTCTTCGCTCAGTGCCTCGCCAGCCACCAGTTCCGGGTAGCGTGGTTCGGTCATGAACTGGCCGAACCAGGTCAGCAGCAGGCGCTCGTCGCTCATGTGCTCGGCCAGCAGGCCCTTGAGGCGGTCCAGGGCGTCGCGCTGGATCTGGTGCGGGTCGCTCACTGGCTGGGCGTCGGCGTCGGTGTAGCGCTCTTCGTCAGGCAGGAACTGGCTGAGGAAGTCGGTGAAGTGGGTCAGCACTTCGGCGGCGCTCGGCGCGCGGAAGCCGACCGAATAGGTCAGGCAGTCGTCTTCGGCCACACCGTAGTGGGCCAGGCGCGGTGGCAGGTAGAGCATGTCGCCCGGTTCCAGGGTCCACTCATCGGTCTGCTCGAAGTCGGCCAGGATGCGCAGGTCGGCGTGCTCGATCAGCGGGCTGTCGCTGTCGCACATCTGGCCGATCTTCCAGTTGCGCTTGCCCTGGCCTTGCAGCAGGAACACGTCGTAGTTGTCGAAGTGCGGGCCCACGCTGCCACCCGGGGCGGCGAAGCTGATCATCACGTCGTCGATGCGCCAGCTTGGCAGAAAGCGAAAGCTCTCCAGCAGCTCGCCCACTTCCGGCACGAACTGGTCGACGGCTTGTACCAGCAGGGTCCAGTCGCGCTCAGGCAGGGTGCTGAAGGTATCGTCGTCGAACGGGCCGCGGCGCAGTTCCCACGGGCGCTCGCCATGTTCGATGACCAGGCGCGATTCGACTTCCTCTTCCAGTGCCAGGCCGGCCAGTTCATCGGCATCGATCGGGCTTTCGAAATCAGGGAAGGCCTGGCGAACCAGCAGGGGCTTCTTCTGCCAGTAGTCGCGCAGGAATTCGCGGGCAGTCAGGCCGCCCAGCAGCTGAAGTGGGGTATCAGGATTCATGTGTAACCTATTGAAAAAAAGTAATTTTCTTTCAGCAATAAAAACGCCCGGCCAAGCCGGGCGTCAAAACGCGGGGGCAATCAGATGCGTTTGGCTTGTGCCGCGGCATTACCGATGTAGTTGGCCGGGGTCAGCTTCTTCAGCTCGGCGCGGGCTTCGGCCGGCATGTCCAGGCCATCGATGAAGGTTAACAGCGCTTCAGGGCTGATACCTTTGCCGCGGGTCAGCTCTTTGAGCTTCTCGTACGGGTTTTCGATGTCGTAGCGGCGCATCACGGTCTGGATCGGCTCGGCCAGGACTTCCCAGCAGGCGTCCAGGTCTTCGGCGATGCGGGCTTCGTTGATTTCCAGCTTGCTGATGCCCTTGAGACTGGCCTCGTAGGCGATCACGCTGTGGGCGAAACCGACGCCCAGGTTGCGCAGCACGGTGGAGTCGGTCAGGTCGCGCTGCCAGCGCGAGATCGGCAGCTTGCTGGCCAGGTGCTGGAACAGCGCGTTGGCGATGCCCAGGTTGCCTTCGGAGTTCTCGAAGTCGATCGGGTTGACCTTGTGCGGCATGGTCGAGGAACCGATTTCGCCGGCAATGGTGCGCTGCTTGAAGTAGCCCAGCGAGATGTAGCCCCAGATATCGCGATCGAAGTCGATCAGGATGGTATTGAAGCGGGCGATCGCGTCGAACAGCTCGGCAATGTAGTCATGCGGTTCGATCTGGGTGGTGTAGGGGTTGAACACCAGGCCCAGCTCGTCTTCGATGAAGGCGCGGGCGTTGGCTTCCCAGTCGATCTGCGGGTAGGCCGACAGGTGGGCGTTGTAGTTGCCCACGGCGCCGTTGATCTTGCCCAGCAGCGGCACGGCGGCAACCTGGGCGATCTGGCGCTCCAGGCGGTACACCACGTTGGCCAGCTCTTTGCCCAGGGTAGTCGGCGAAGCCGGTTGGCCGTGGGTGCGCGACAGCATTGGTACGTCGGCGAAGCGGTGGGCCAGTTCGCGGATCGACTCGGCGATCTGGCGCATCAGCGGCAGCAGCACGCTGTCGCGGCCTTCGCGCAGCATCAGGCCGTGGGACAGGTTGTTGATGTCCTCGCTGGTGCAGGCGAAGTGGATGAACTCGCTGACCTTGGCCAGTTCCGGCAGCTGGGCGGCCTGCTCCTTGAGCAGGTACTCGATGGCCTTGACGTCGTGGTTGGTGGTGCGCTCGATCTCTTTGACGCGCTCGGCGTGCTCGAGGGCGAAGTCGTCGGCCAGGGCGTTGAGCACGGCGTTGGCTTCGGCGGAAAACGCTGGTACTTCAGCGATTTGCGGGTGGGCGGCCAGGCGCTGGAGCCAGCGGACCTCGACCAGGGCGCGGAAACGGATCAGGCCGTATTCGCTGAAGATGGGGCGCAGGGCCTGGGTTTTGCCGGCGTAGCGGCCGTCAACAGGGGAAACCGCAGTGAGCGAGGAAAGCTGCATGGGGTGTTCTCGGACAGTCGGGCAACGAAAAGGGCGCATATCATACATGAAAAACGCGCCCGGGTTTTGAGGGTGACAAAAGGTCTTTCGGGCCTTTTCGCTGGCAAGCCAGCGAAGGCCGCGACGTGGCCAGGGTCAGCCGCGCAGCATCGGGTACAGCTCCTTGAGCAGCTTGCGCCGGCTGATCACCAGCTGCCAGCGGTGCCCGCCCAGCTGGCGCCACAGGCGCGCAGCACGGATGCCGGCCAGCAGCAGGGCGCGGATCTTCGAGGCATTGTTGGGCTGCTGCAGGTTGCGCATGTCGCCATGCACCTGGATACGCTGGCGCAGGGTGCTCAGGGTGTCCTGGTAGAGGGCGCCGCACGAAGCGATCACGTTTTCATGCACCAGGCCGAAATGATCGGCCTGGGACTGGATCTGCGGCAGGCGCTTGCCGATGGTGTCGAGCATGTCGCCACGCTTGGCCAGCTGGCGCTCCAGGCCCAGCATCGACAAGGCGTAGCGCAGCGGCTCGCGCTGCAGGCTGGCAGGGTCGCGCTCCAGCGCGCTGGCCAGGGCGCGGTAGCCATCCTTGAGGTTCAGGTCGTCACCGCCGAACACCTCCAGGGTGTCCTTGGGGTCGCGTACCAGCAGGCTGCCGAGCATGCAGCCCAGGTCGGCCTCGCTGGCCTGGCCCGTGCGGGCGATTCGGTCGACCAGCACGGCGGCCTGGAATACCCCGCCCAGGGCCACCAGTTGCTCTTGCATCTGGTTCATCAGCGGCTGCTCCAGGGCTCGGCCACTTCGATCACACCGCCCCCCAGGCATACCTCACCGTCATAGAACACCACCGACTGGCCCGGCGTCACGGCGCGCTGCGGCTCGTCGAAAACGGCGCGGTAGCCGCTTGCGGTGCGTTCCAGGGTGCACGCCTGGTCGCTCTGGCGGTAGCGCACCTTGGCCGTCAGCTGGCGCGGGCTGGAGAGTTCGACGGGATTGACCCAGAAGATCTCCGAGGCGAGCAGGGCGCGGGAGAACAGCCACGGGTGCTCGTTGCCCTGGCCGACCACCAGCACGTTGCGGCTGAGGTCTTTCTCCAGCACGTACCACGGCTCGTCGCTGGCATCCTTGAGGCCGCCGATGCCCAGGCCCTGACGCTGGCCGATGGTGTGGTACATCAGGCCGTGGTGCTGGCCGATGACTTCACCCTCGGTGGTCTGGATTTCACCGGGCTGCGCCGGCAGGTACTGCTTGAGAAAATCGCTGAAGCGGCGCTCGCCGATAAAGCAGATACCGGTGGAGTCCTTCTTCTTGGCCGTGGCCAGGCCGTGTTTTTCGGCGATGGCGCGCACCTCGGGCTTTTCCAGTTCGCCCACCGGGAACAGCGTGCGGGCGATCTGCTCGCCGCCGACGGCGTGCAGGAAGTAGCTCTGGTCCTTGTTCGGGTCCAGGCCCTTGAGCAGCTCGGTACGCCCGTCGATGTCGCGGCGGCGCACATAGTGGCCGGTGGCGATCAGGTCGGCACCGAGCATCAGGGCGTAGTCGAGGAACGCCTTGAACTTGATTTCGCGGTTGCACAGGATGTCCGGGTTCGGCGTGCGCCCGGCCTTGTACTCTTCCAGGAAGTGCTCGAACACGTGGTCCCAGTACTCGGCGGCAAAGTTGGCAGTGTGCAGCTTGATGCCGATGCGGTCGCACACGGCCTGGGCATCGGCCAGGTCTTCGCGGGCGGTGCAGTATTCGGTGCCGTCGTCCTCTTCCCAGTTCTTCATGAACAGGCCTTCCACCTGGTAGCCCTGCTCGATCAGCAGGAGGGCGGAGACGGAAGAGTCCACGCCGCCGGACATGCCGACGATGACGCGTGTCTTTTCGGGTTCGTAGAGTGCTGGACTGGTCATAGGTACCGGCTGTGTATCTGGAAAAAGACGTCGATTCTATCAGGCTGCGCCGCGCAAGGCGAAAGCCGCGGCTTCAATTGCGGATCAGGCTCAGGCTGTGCAGCGGGCCGGCCAGGTAGTCGTCGATGCATTGCGGCACTAGCTCGCTGCGCCAGCGCTCGGGGTCGGCCAGCAGTTCGTCGCGGGTGAGCCAGGTGGCGCGCACGATGTCGGTGTCCAGGGCGCGTTCGGGGTGGTGGCGAAGCGGGCGGGCAGCGAAGCAGATGCGCTGGTAGGTCACGCCGTTGCTGGGGGCGGTATAGAGGTAGATGCCGACGATGCCGGTAAGCTCGACGTCCCAGGCGGTTTCTTCGAGGGTCTCGCGCAGGGCGGCTTCGAGCAGGGTTTCGTTGGCTTCGAGGTGGCCGGCGGGCTGGTTGAAGACGTGCCGGCCGGCCTTGAATTCCTCGACCAGCAGGAAGCGGCCGTTGTCTTCGACGATGGTGGCGACGGTGATGTGGGGTTGCCAGGTCATGCGGGTGCCTTCGTAGTGGGGTGGCGTGCCTCTTCGCCGATGTCCAGAAAGCACAAACCCCGGTGCGTGGCCGGGGTCTGTGTGTCAGCTCAAGCCAACCTTACAGCGCGGCAACCGCGTTGTTGAAGGTCTGGCTCGGGCGCATTGCCTTGGCGGTCAGCTCGGCATCGGGGTAGTAGTAACCACCGATTTCAACCGGCTTGCCCTGGACTGCGTTGAGCTCGGCGACGATGGTCGCTTCGTTCTCGGTCAGTGCCTTGGCCAGCGGTGCGAAGCGTGCTTGCAGCGCCGCGTCATCGGTCTGTGCAGCCAGTGCCTGGGCCCAGTACAGGGTCAGGTAGAAGTGGCTGCCACGGTTGTCGATGCTGCCAACCTTGCGCGCAGGGGACTTGTTGTTGTCCAGGAACTGGCCGGTGGCCTGGTCCAGGGTCGCAGCCAGTACCTTGGCCTTGGGGTTGGCGTAGGCGGTGCTCAGGTGCTCGAGCGAAGCTGCCAGGGCCAGGAACTCGCCCAGCGAATCCCAGCGCAGGAAGTTTTCTTCCACCAGCTGTTGCACGTGCTTGGGTGCCGAACCGCCGGCGCCGGTTTCGAACAGGCCGCCGTTGTTCATCAGCGGCACGATCGACAGCATCTTGGCGCTGGTGCCCAGCTCCATGATCGGGAACAGGTCGGTCAGGTAGTCACGCAGCACGTTGCCGGTGACCGAGATGGTGTCTTTGCCGGCACGGATGCGCTGCAGCGAAACCTTCATGGCCTCGACAGGCGACAGGACACGGATGTCCAGGCCGGTGGTGTCGTGGTCTTTCAGGTACTTCTGGACCTTCTCGATCAGCACGCCGTCGTGGGCGCGTTGCGGGTCGAGCCAGAAGATCGCCGGGGTGGCGCTGGCGCGGGCACGGTTGACGGCCAGCTTGACCCAGTCCTGAATCGGCGCGTCCTTGGTCTGGCACATGCGGAAGATGTCGCCGGCTTCGACGTCCTGGGACAGCAGCAGGTTGCCCTTGCCGTCGACGACGCGGATCACGCCATCAGCCTTGGCCTGGAAGGTCTTGTCGTGGGAGCCGTACTCTTCGGCCTTCTGTGCCATCAGGCCGACGTTCGGCACGCTGCCCATGGTGGTAGGGTCGAAGGCGCCGTGTTGCTTGCAGTCTTCGATCACCGCCTGGTAGATGGTGGCGTAGCAGCGATCCGGGATCACTGCCTTGGTGTCCTGCAGCTGGCCTTCGGTGTTCCACATCTTGCCCGAGTCGCGGATCATCGCCGGCATCGAGGCGTCGACGATGACGTCGCTCGGCACGTGCAGGTTGGTGATGCCCTTGTCGGAGTTGACCATGGCCAGCGCCGGGCGCACGGCATACACGGCCTGCACGTCGGCTTCGATCTGGGCCTGCTGTTCGGCTGGCAGGTCCTTGATGCGGGCGTACAGGTCGCCGATGCCGTTGTTCAGGTTGAAGCCGACCTGCTCCAGTACGGCGGCGTGCTTGGTCAGCGCGTCCTTGTAGTACTCGGCGACGATCTGGCCGAACATGATCGGGTCGGAGACCTTCATCATGGTGGCTTTCAGGTGAACCGACAGCAGTACGCCCTGGGCCTTGGCTTCTTCGATCTGGGCAGCGATGAAGCTGCGCAGGGCCTTGGTGCTGAGCACGGCGCAGTCGACGATTTCGCCGGCCTTGACCGCGGTCTTTTCTTTCAGGACGGTGGTCGAACCGTCCTTGGCCAGCAGTTCGATGCGCAGGCTGTCATCGGCTTCGATCAGCGCGGCTTTTTCGCTGCCGTAGAAGTCGCCGTTGTCCATGTGCGCGACGTGCGACTTGGAGTCGGCTGCCCAGGCGCCCATCTTGTGCGGGTGCTTGCGGGCGTAGTTCTTGACCGACAGCGGTGCGCGGCGGTCGGAGTTGCCTTCGCGCAGTACCGGGTTCACGGCGCTGCCCTTGATGCGGTCGTAGCGGGCGCGGGCTTCTTTTTCCGCGTCGGTGCTGACGGTGTCCGGGTAGTCCGGGATGTTGAAGCCCTTGGCTTGCAGTTCCTTGATCGCGGCCTTCAGCTGCGGTACCGAGGCGCTGATGTTCGGCAGCTTGATGATGTTGGCTTCAGGCGTGGTTGCCAGTTGGCCCAGTTCTGCCAGGTGGTCGGCCACTTGCTTGTCGGCGCCGAGCTGTTCAGGGAAGGCAGAGAGGATACGGCCAGCGAGCGAGATGTCACGGGTTTCGACGGCGATGTCGGCAGTGGCGGTGAACGCTTCGACGATGGGCAGCAGTGAGTAGGTGGCGAGGGCGGGGGCTTCGTCGGTGAAGGTGTAGATGATCTTGGATCGGGTGGGCATATTCGGGTTAACTCTCTGTTTTGCTGAGCGTGCGCGGAATCTCGAGGGGTGCGCAGGATAGGCGCTTCGCTCAAGCGGATCCATGAGCAGAAAGTCGAGGATTCCGGGCTGTGATGGTGGGTTGCATCAGTCGAGTGTCAAACGGCTGAACTGCGGTAACAGCCCAGTCTTGTCGGGGCCGGACGTCTCTATTCGGACCAGTCGCCCCCAGTGACCCTTTGGTCACCGGCGGAGTATATCAAACCCTTGGTCGTAATCATCAAGGTCAACATGTCGGATGGCCACTTTTAGACCAAAGACGTAGAGCGTTTTACGCTGGTATGACGGTTTTTTCGGCGAGGTTTGCGTCTGCGTTCAACTGGGTTAGGCTCTGGGGATTGCATGAAGTCCTATCAACCAGAAAAAAGCGGAGTGCAGCATGGGATACCAGAAAATCAAGGTTCCGGCAGTCGGTGACAAAATCACCGTCAACGCAGACCATTCTCTCAATGTTCCCGACAATCCGATCATCCCCTTCATTGAAGGTGACGGTATTGGCGTCGATGTCAGCCCGGTGATGATCAAGGTGGTCGATGCTGCAGTCGAAAAGGCTTATGGCGGCAAGCGCAAGATCTCCTGGATGGAAGTGTACGCCGGCGAGAAGGCCACCCAGGTCTACGACCAGGACACCTGGCTGCCCCAGGAAACCCTGGATGCGGTGAAAGACTACGTGGTATCGATCAAGGGCCCGCTGACCACCCCGGTCGGCGGCGGCATCCGTTCGCTGAACGTCGCCCTGCGCCAGCAACTGGACCTGTACGTGTGCCTGCGTCCGGTGGTGTGGTTCGAGGGTGTGCCCAGCCCGGTGAAAAAACCTGGCGACGTCGACATGGTGATCTTTCGCGAGAACTCCGAGGACATCTATGCCGGCATCGAGTGGAAGGCCGGCTCGCCCGAGGCGAACAAGGTCATCAAGTTCCTCAAGGAGGAAATGGGTGTCACCAAGATCCGCTTCGACCAGGATTGCGGCATCGGCATCAAGCCGGTTTCCAAGGAAGGCACCCAGCGCCTGGTGCGCAAGGCCCTGCAGTATGTGGTGGATAACGACCGCGAGTCGCTGACCATCGTGCACAAGGGCAACATCATGAAGTTCACCGAGGGGGCCTTCAAGGACTGGGGCTACGAGGTGGCCAAGAACGAATTCGGCGCCGAGCTGCTCGATGGCGGCCCGTGGATGAAATTCAAGAACCCCAAGACCGGGCGTGAAGTGATCGTCAAGGACGCCATTGCCGACGCCATGCTCCAGCAGATCCTGCTGCGTCCGGCCGAGTACGACGTGATCGCCACCCTCAACCTGAACGGTGACTACCTGTCCGACGCCCTGGCGGCGGAAGTGGGCGGTATCGGTATCGCGCCGGGTGCCAACCTGTCGGACACCGTGGCCATGTTCGAGGCCACCCACGGCACGGCGCCCAAGTATGCCGGCAAGGATCAGGTCAACCCTGGTTCGGTGATCCTGTCGGCCGAGATGATGCTGCGTCACCTGGGCTGGACAGAGGCAGCGGACCTGATCATCAAGGGCACCAACGGGGCTATCAAGGCCAAGACCGTGACCTACGACTTCGAACGCCTGATGGAAGGTGCGACGCTGGTGTCGAGCTCGGGCTTCGGTGAGGCGCTGATCAAGCACATGTAAGCGGGCAGCAAAAGGCCGGCCTGTCCGAGAGGGCAGGCCGGCCCTGGTGTTCCTGGGGTGTTCAGGCGTCGATCGTGGTCGCGCTGCCGGCGGGCTCGCTCTGGGCGCTGGTGACGACGGGTCTTATGTTCTGCGCATGAAACCCCTTGGGTGCCTGAATGATATCGAATGTGACGACTTGTCCGGCCTTCAGGGTCTTGTAACCTTCCATGTTAATGGCAGAGAAGTGGGCAAACAGGTCCTCATCCTTGCCATCCTCGTTGATGAATCCGAATCCCTTGGCATTGTTGAACCACTTGACTTTGCCGGTTGCCATCCTCATATCCCTCTGCAAAGGACTCCATCACTGGAGTATCATCCACTCCATCCGCCTATGAACCTGCGAAAATTCTGGTTGACTGCGCGGATCTTTATCGACCACGGTGGGCTCTTATTGGTTGTAACACCGATTTGCCGATAGTCAAGGTCAGGCGACGGCCGTTCCGGCGTGTGGCCAGGCGGTCCACATTCAACCTTAACCTGTCGAAATGATGAATTTCTTTCCATGCATGCACATAGCCAGATTCGACTAACATTCAATCAGGATCGCCCGCAGCAGGATGAGGACGATGGCTCTGGTCTGGCGGTACAGGAAGCCAAGCCCGCGCTGCAGGCACCACCGATGTACAAGGTGGTTTTGTTCAACGATGACTACACACCGATGGATTTCGTCGTCGAAGTGCTCGAGGTGTTTTTTAACCTGAATCGCGAGCTGGCGACCAAGGTCATGCTGGCCGTCCATACAGAAGGGCGGGCAGTGTGCGGATTGTTTACCCGCGACATCGCCGAGACCAAGGCCATGCAGGTCAACCAATACGCCCGGGAAAGCCAGCATCCGCTACTCTGTGAAATCGAGAAGGACGGTTAATCGCCGACCACTTGGGTATGAGGTGAAGCTATGTTAAACCGCGAGCTCGAAGTCACCCTCAATCTGGCCTTCAAGGAGGCCCGTTCGAAGCGTCATGAGTTCATGACCGTCGAACACCTTCTGCTGGCGCTTTTGGATAATGAGGCCGCCGCAACCGTTTTGCGTGCCTGTGGAGCCAACCTCGACAAGCTCAAGCACGACCTGCAGGAGTTCATCGACTCCACCACGCCACTGATCCCCGTGCATGATGAAGACCGCGAGACCCAGCCAACCCTGGGCTTCCAGCGGGTGCTTCAGCGTGCCGTGTTCCATGTACAGAGCTCGGGTAAACGTGAAGTCACCGGCGCCAATGTGCTGGTGGCGATCTTCAGCGAGCAGGAAAGCCAGGCGGTGTTCCTGCTCAAACAGCAAAGTGTCGCGCGAATCGACGTGGTCAACTACATCGCTCACGGTATCTCCAAGGTGCCGGGCCATGGCGAACACCAGGACGGCGAGCAGGACATGCAGGACGAAGACGGCGGCGAAGCCTCGTCCTCGAGCAATCCGCTGGATGCTTATGCCAGCAACCTCAACGAGCTGGCACGCCAGGGGCGTATCGACCCGCTGGTGGGGCGCGAGACCGAGGTCGAGCGCGTGGCGCAGATCCTTGCGCGTCGGCGCAAGAACAACCCGCTGCTGGTGGGCGAGGCCGGGGTGGGCAAGACCGCCATCGCCGAAGGCCTGGCCAAGCGTATCGTCGACGGTCAGGTGCCTGACCTGCTGGCCCAGAGCGTGGTCTATTCGCTGGACCTGGGCGCCTTGCTGGCCGGTACCAAGTACCGTGGCGACTTCGAGAAGCGCTTCAAGGCGCTGCTCGGCGAACTGCGCAAGCGTCCGCAGGCGATCCTGTTCATCGACGAAATCCACACCATCATCGGCGCCGGTGCGGCATCGGGCGGGGTGATGGATGCGTCCAACCTGCTCAAGCCGCTGCTGTCTTCGGGTGATATCCGTTGCATCGGCTCGACTACGTTCCAGGAGTTCCGCGGCATCTTCGAGAAGGACCGGGCCCTGGCGCGGCGCTTCCAGAAGGTGGATGTCAGCGAGCCGTCGGTGGAAGACACCATCGGCATCCTGCGCGGCCTCAAGGGGCGTTTCGAGTCCCATCACAGCATCGAGTACAGCGATGAGTCGCTGCGTGCCGCAGCGGAGCTTGCAGCGCGCTACATCAATGACCGTCACATGCCAGACAAGGCCATCGACGTGATCGACGAGGCGGGGGCGTACCAGCGCCTGCAGCCGGTAGAGAAGCGCGTCAAGCGCATCGATGTGCAGCAGGTGGAAGACATCGTCGCCAAGATTGCGCGCATTCCGCCAAAGCACGTCACCAGTTCCGACAAGGAGCTGCTGCGCAACCTGGAGCGCGACCTGAAGCTGACCGTGTTTGGCCAGGATGCCGCGATCGATTCGCTGGCCACCGCCATCAAGCTGTCGCGTGCGGGCCTGAAGGCGCCGGACAAGCCGGTGGGCTCGTTCCTGTTTGCAGGCCCTACCGGGGTCGGCAAGACCGAGGCGGCGCGTCAGCTGGCCAAGGCGCTGGGGGTCGAGCTGGTGCGTTTCGACATGTCCGAGTACATGGAGCGTCACACCGTGTCGCGCCTGATCGGTGCGCCTCCGGGCTATGTCGGTTTCGACCAGGGCGGCCTGTTGACCGAAGCCATCACCAAGCAGCCACATTGCGTGCTGCTGCTCGATGAAATCGAGAAGGCTCACCCGGAAGTCTTCAACCTGCTGCTGCAGGTGATGGACCACGGTACCCTGACCGACAACAACGGGCGCAAGGCGGACTTTCGCAACGTCATCGTGATCATGACCACCAACGCCGGCGCCGAGACTGCGGCACGGGCCTCGATCGGGTTTACCCATCAGGACCACTCGTCCGACGCGATGGAAGTGATCAAGAAGAGCTTCACGCCGGAGTTCCGCAACCGTCTGGACACCATCATCCAGTTTGGTCGCCTGAGCCACGAAGTGATCAAGAGCGTGGTCGACAAGTTCCTCACCGAACTGCAGGCCCAGCTGGAAGACAAGCGCGTACTGCTGGAGGTGTCGGATGCTGCTCGCAGCTACCTGGCAGCCGGTGGCTACGATGCGCAGATGGGGGCGCGGCCCATGGCACGGCTTATCCAGGACAAGATCAAGCGGCCGCTGGCCGAAGAGATCCTGTTTGGCGAGCTGGCCGAGCATGGCGGCGTGGTGCACATCGACCTGCGCGATGGCGAGCTGGTGTTCGACTTCGAGACCACGGCCGAGATGGCCTGATCGCGTTCGCCGGCACGGCCGGCTCCTGCGGGGTGATGCTGCCCTGGTAGGAGTCGGCCTTGCCGGCGAGGCTTTTCAGGCAGGCACGCAAAAACGCCCGGCACTGGCCGGGCGTTCTTGTGTGTAGCGTTTAGCGGGCGCGGTAGGTGATGCGCCCTTTGCTCAGGTCATAAGGCGTCAGTTCGACGCGGACCTTGTCGCCGGTGAGAATACGGATGTAGTTCTTGCGCATCTTGCCGGAGATATGCGCGGTAACGACGTGCCCATTTTCCAACTCCACGCGGAACATGGTGTTGGGCAGGGTGTCGACGACAGTGCCTTCCATTTCGAAGCTGTCTTCTTTCGACATGCAGTAAAGCCCTCGGTGTCCAGTTGCCGGCCCGGTGCAACTGCGCCAGGCTAAAAAGTGGCGTGCATTGTGCCCGAAAAATGGGGTTCAAGCCAAGGGTTTCAGTTAAGCGTGACCCATCGTTGATTGATCAGCAGCTCGATGGGGCGGTACTGGGTCTTGTAATTCATCTTTTTGCAGTTCTTGATCCAGTACCCGAGATAGACCGCTTCAAGCCCCAGGCGCAGGGTTTCGCTGATCTGCCAGAGGATCGCGAAACGTCCCAGGCTGCGCCGTTCTTCCTGGGGTTCGTAGAAGGTGTACACCGCCGATACGCCGTTGGGCAGCAGGTCGGTGACCGCCACCGCCAGCAGCTTGCCGTCCAGGCGAAACTCGTAGAAGCGTGAAAACGGCAGGTCGCGGACCAGGAAGGTGGAGAACTGGTCGCGGCTGGGCGGGTACATGTCGCCGTCGGCATGGCGCTGCTCGATGTAGCGGCGGTACAGCTCGAAGTATTCTTCGTTGAACCGAGGGCGTGCGGGGGTCACCACCAGGTCGGCGTTGCGCTTGATGATGCGCTTCTGCTGGCGATTGGGCGTAAAGCGAGCCGCCGGGATGCGCGCAGGTACGCACGCATTGCAGTTCTGGCAATGCGGGCGGTACAGGTGGTCGCCGCTGCGACGAAAGCCCATTTCCGACAGGTCTGCGTAGACGTTGGCGTCCATTGGCTGGCTCGGGTCGAGAAACAGCGTGGTGGCTTGCTCGTCTGGCAGGTAGCTGCAGGCATGGGGTTGAGTGGCATAAAACTTCAACCGCGCCAGCTCTGTCATGATCAACCCCTCGGGAGGTGCGTTTGGATTAAGTGTAAGCCAGCTGTGAAAACTCGCCTAGCAAACGCCAGGACGTCAGGCCCAGCTGACGTTGGCCGGCTGGTCGAGGTAGTTGCGCAGGTACTCGGCAAAGGCGCTGCGGGCGATGGCGCGGGCGCCGAGGCTGTGCAGGTGGTTGGTGGGCATCTGGCAGTCGATGAGCACGAAGCCGGCCGCCTTGAGGTGTTCCACCAGGTGCACGAAGCCCACCTTGGAGGCGTTGTCGGCGCGGCTGAACATCGATTCGCCAAAGAACAGGCGGCCCATGGCCAGGCCGTAGAGCCCGCCCACCAGCTCGCCGTTTTCGCGCACTTCCACCGAGTGGGCGAAGCCCTGCTGGTGCAGCGTGAGGTAGGCAGCCTGCATGGGGGCGGTGATCCAGGTGCCGTCGGCATAGTCGCGAGGCGCCGCACAGGCACTGATCACGCTGGCAAAGTCCTGGTCGAAGCTGACCTGATAGCGGCCCTGGCGAATGACCTTGCGCAGCGAGCGCGACACGTGCAGCTCGTCCGGGAACAACACGGTGCGCGGGTCGGGCGACCACCACAGGATCGGCTGGCCGTCCTGGTACCAGGGGAAGCAGCCATGGCGATAGGCCTGCACCAGGCGCTCGGCACTCAGGTCGCCGCCGGCGGCGAGCAGGCCGTTGGGTTCGTGCAGGGCCTTTTCCAGGGGCGGGAAGTCCAGGTTGTTGCGGCTCAGCCAGGTCAGCATGGAGGTGGGTCGCCGTGCGGTGGAGGAGGGGAGGGGAAGGATCGCCGCAAAAGGCTTCGTCGGCAAGGCCGGCGCCTGCCGTTGCGCCGCCGGCGTTGGCGGGCGGCGCAACTTAACCTGCACTATGCTGTCCCAACTACGCAAAAACCCCGCATAAGCCTTTGTCACAAAAGAGAATGCGTGCTCAAATTGCCGTATAGGAAATTGGCCCCCGTTTACGCCTCGTTCCGGCGTGCCGTCATGGCGGCAGGCGGGCAGTAATGTTAAAAGTAGTGGTTTGTTGACCCGGTCGCCCGGTCGACCCCTGTTGGACGCGCATTGAGCGCAGGAATAGACGCGTTTTGAAGAAATCCACCGCAACACCCAACCCCGAGCCGATCTGGCGCCAGCAGCTGCACTACCGGCTCAAGGAAGGTGCGCTGATCGCCATGGGCGCGCTGTGCCTTTACCTGTGGATGGCCCTGCTCACCTACGACCAGGCCGACCCGGGCTTCAGCCATACCAGCAATGTCGAGCAGGTGCAGAACGCCGCCGGTCGCGCCGGGGCGTTCTTTGCCGACGTGTTGTTCATGGTGCTGGGCTATTTCGCCTATATCTTCCCGTTGCTGCTGGCGATCAAGACCTGGCAGATCTTCCGCGAACGTCATCAGCCCTGGCAGTGGAGCGGCTGGCTGTTCTCCTGGCGTTTGATCGGCCTGGTGTTCCTGGTGCTGTCGGGCGCCGCGCTGGCGCATATCCATTTCCATTCGGCCCCGAGCCTGCCGGCCTCGGCGGGCGGCGCGCTGGGCGAAAGCCTGGGTGACCTGGCCAAGAACGCGCTGAACGTGCAGGGCAGCACCCTGATGTTCATCGCGCTGTTCCTGTTCGGCCTGACCGTGTTCACCGACCTGTCGTGGTTCAAGGTGATGGACATCACCGGCAAGATCACCCTCGACCTGTTCGAACTGTTCCAGGGTGCGGCCAACCGCTGGTGGACCGGGCGCAACGAGCGCAAGCGCCTGGTTGCCCAACTGCGTGAAGTCGACGAGCAGGTGCACGACGTGGTGGCGCCTGTGGTGCCCGACCGCCGCGAGCAGCTCAAGGCCAAGGAACGCATCATCGAGCGCGATACCGCGTTGAGCAAGCATGTGGCCGAACGCGAGCAGCATGTGCCACCGGTGATCATGCCGGCGCCGGCCAAGGCGCCAGAGCCGAGCAAGCGCGTGCAGAAGGAAAAGCAGGCGCCGTTGTTCGTGGACAGCGCCATCGAAGGCACGCTGCCACCGATTTCGATTCTCGACCCGGCCGAGAAGAAGAAGGTCAACTATTCGCCAGAGTCCCTGGCGGGCGTGGGCCATCTGCTGGAAATCAAGCTCAAGGAGTTCGGGGTTGAAGTGTCGGTGGACTCGATCCACCCCGGCCCTGTGATCACCCGCTACGAAATCCAGCCGGCCGCCGGGGTCAAGGTCAGCCGCATCGCCAACCTGGCCAAGGACCTGGCGCGCTCGCTGGCGGTAACCAGCGTGCGCGTGGTCGAAGTGATCCCGGGCAAGACCACGGTGGGTATCGAGATCCCCAACGAAGACCGCCAGATCGTGCGCTTCTCCGAGGTGCTGTCGTCGCCGCAGTATGACGAGGCCAAGTCGCCTGTGACCATGGCCCTGGGTCACGATATCGGCGGCAAGCCGGTGATCACCGACCTGGCCAAGATGCCGCACCTGCTGGTGGCCGGTACCACAGGTTCCGGTAAATCGGTGGGCGTGAACGCGATGATCCTGTCGATCCTGTTCAAGTCCGGCCCCGAAGACGCCAAATTGATCATGATCGACCCGAAGATGCTCGAACTGTCGATCTACGAAGGCATCCCGCACCTGCTGTGCCCGGTGGTCACCGACATGAAGGACGCCGCCAATGCCCTGCGCTGGAGCGTGGCCGAGATGGAGCGCCGCTACAAGCTGATGGCGGCCATGGGCGTGCGCAACCTGGCCGGCTTCAACCGCAAGATCAAGGACGCCGAAGAGGCGGGCGAGCCGATCTACGACCCGATGTTCAAGCGCGAAAGCATGGATGACGTGCCGCCGCTGCTCAAGACCCTGCCGACCATCGTGGTGGTGGTGGACGAATTCGCCGACATGATGATGATCGTCGGCAAGAAGGTCGAAGAACTTATCGCCCGTATCGCGCAGAAGGCGCGGGCTGCCGGTATCCACCTGATCCTGGCCACCCAGCGTCCGTCGGTGGACGTGATCACCGGCCTGATCAAGGCCAACATCCCGACCCGCATGGCGTTCCAGGTATCGAGCAAGATCGACTCGCGTACCATCATCGACCAGGGCGGCGCCGAACAACTGCTGGGCCATGGTGACATGCTGTACATGCCGCCGGGCACAAGCCTGCCGATTCGCGTGCACGGCGCCTTCGTGTCCGACGAAGAGGTTCACCGCGTGGTCGAGGCCTGGAAGCTGCGCGGCGCCCCGGACTACAACGACGACATCCTCAGCGGTGTCGAAGAGGCCGGCAGCGGCTTCGATGGGGGCGGTGGTGGTGGCGGTGACGATGACGCCGAAACCGACGCGCTGTACGACGAGGCCGTGCAGTTCGTGCTCGAAAGCCGTCGTGCCTCCATTTCCGCGGTACAGCGCAAGCTCAAGATTGGCTACAACCGCGCCGCCCGCATGATCGAGGCGATGGAAATGGCCGGTGTGGTCACTGCCATGAACACCAACGGTTCGCGTGAAGTGATTGCGCCCGGACCGATGCGCGACTGATGATTCCTTATCTGCCGGCGGCCATTGACGGCCGCCGGCCCACCCCTACTGCAACGAGGATTTCCATGCGCCTGATTCGCATGCTGTTGGTTTCCGCCATGGCCCTGTCCAGCGCTTCGGTTTTCGCCGCAGAGGCAGACGTCAAAAGCCTGACCCAATTGCTGGAGACGTCCAAGACCATTTCTGCCGGTTTCTCGCAACTGACCCTCGATGGCAGCGGCACCCAGTTGCAGGAAACCACCGGTCAGATGGCGGTACAGCGCCCTGGTCTGTTCTACTGGCACACCGATGCGCCTGCCGAGCAGGTGGTGGTGTCGGACGGCAAGAAGGTGACCCTGTGGGACCCGGACCTGGAGCAGGCGACCATCAAGAAGCTCGACGAGCGTCTGACCGAAACGCCGGCCTTGCTGTTGTCGGGTGATATCTCGAAAATCAGCCAGAGCTTCGATATCACCTCCATGCAACAGGGTGACGTGATCGATTTCACGCTCAAGCCCAAAACCAAGGACACCCTGTTCGACTCGCTGCGCCTGTCCTTCCGCAAGGGGCTGGTGAACGATATGCAACTGATCGACAGCGTCGGCCAGCGCACCAATATCCTGTTCAGCGGGGTCAAGGCCAATGAGCCGATCCCGGCGAGCAAATTCAAGTTCGTCGTGCCCGAAGGCGCCGACGTGATTCAAGAGTAAAGAGGTCAAGCCCGCGTCCATGGACCTGTTTCGAAGTGACCCTGTTGCCCAGCCCTTGGCCGCGCGCCTGCGCCCGGCCAACCTGGACGAATACGTCGGCCAGCAGCACCTGCTGGCGCGCGGCAAGCCGCTGCGCGAGGCACTGGAGCAGGGCGCGCTGCACTCGATGATCTTCTGGGGCCCGCCCGGGGTGGGCAAGACCACCCTGGCGCGTTTGCTGGCACAGTTCTGCGAGGCGCACTTCGAGACTGTTTCAGCCGTACTGGCCGGGGTCAAGGAGATCCGCCAGGCGGTGGAGATCGCCAAGCAGCAGGCCGCACAGTACGGGCGGCGCACCATCCTGTTCGTCGACGAAGTGCACCGCTTCAACAAGTCGCAGCAGGACGCCTTTCTGCCGTATGTGGAAGACGGCACGCTGATCTTCATCGGCGCCACCACCGAAAACCCCTCGTTCGAACTCAACAACGCCCTGCTGTCGCGGGCGCGCGTATATGTGCTCAAGAGCCTGGACGAAGCCGCGTTGCACCGCCTGGTGGAGCGCGCACTGACCGAGGAGCGCGGCCTGGGCAAGCGCAACCTGAGCCTGGGCGACGAAGCCTTCAAGATGCTGCTGGCTGCCGCCGATGGCGATGGCCGGCGCCTGCTCAACCTGCTGGAGAATGCCTCGGACCTGGCCGAAGACGGCAGCGAGATCGGGGTGGAGCTGCTGCAAAGCCTGCTCGGCGATACCCGTCGACGTTTCGACAAGGGCGGCGAGGCCTTCTACGATCAGATTTCCGCATTGCACAAATCGGTGCGCGGCTCCAACCCCGATGGGGCGCTGTACTGGTTCGCACGCATGCTCGATGGCGGCTGCGACCCGTTGTACCTGGCGCGGCGCGTGGTGCGCATGGCCAGCGAAGACATCGGCAACGCCGACCCGCGTGCGCTGAGCCTGTGTCTGGCCGCGTGGGACGTGCAGGAGCGCCTGGGCAGCCCCGAGGGCGAGCTGGCGGTGGCCCAGGCCATTACGTACCTGGCCTGTGCGCCCAAGAGCAACGCGGTGTACATGGGCTTCAAGACCGCCCTGCGCGAAGCCGCCGAGCATGGTTCGCTGGAAGTGCCGCTGCACCTGCGCAACGCACCCACCAAGCTGATGAAGCAACTGGGCTACGGCGACGAGTACCGTTATGCCCACGACGAGCCCGATGCCTATGCGGCGGGCGAAGACTACTTTCCCGATGACCTCGCGCCGCGCCAGTACTACCAGCCGGTGCCTCGCGGCCTGGAACTGAAGATCGGCGAGAAGCTGCGCCACCTGGCCGAACTCGATCGCCTGAGCCCGCGCCAGCGGAGGAAGCCATGATTGCCCTGGTGGCCGCAGTCAGCGCCGGGGGCATTGCCGGCACGCTGCTGCGCTTTGCCGCGGGAAATTGGGTCAATGCCCACTGGCCACGCCACTTCTATCTCGGTACGCTGGCGGTCAACCTGATTGGCTGCCTGCTGATCGGCTTGCTCTACGGGCTGTTTCTGCATCGCCCGCTGGTGCCGGTCGAGCTGCGCGCAGGCCTGATCGTCGGCTTCCTTGGCGGCCTGACGACCTTTTCATCCTTTTCCATGGACACCGTACGCCTGCTCGAAAGCGGGCAAGCGCCCCTGGCGTTCGGCTATGCCAGCCTCAGTGTAGTGGGTGGCCTGCTCGCCACCTGGGCCGGTTTGTCCTTGACCAAATTCTGAACCAGCGAGAAAACGATATGCTCGATTCCCAACTGTTACGCGGCCAACTTCAGGAAGTGGCGGATCGCCTGGCTTCCCGTGGCTTCAGCCTGGATGTCGCGCGCATCGAAGCACTTGAAGAGCGCCGCAAGTCTGTGCAGACCCGCACCGAACAGCTGCAGGCCGAGCGTAACGCCCGTTCCAAATCCATCGGCCAGGCCAAGGCCAAGGGTGAGGACATTGCCCCGCTGATGGCCGACGTCGAGCGCATGGCCAACGAACTGGCTGCCGGCAAGGTGGAGCTGGAAGGTATCCGCGAAGAGCTGGACGCTATCCTGCTGACCATCCCCAACCTGCCGGACGCCAGCGTACCGGTGGGCGCCGATGAAGACGACAACGTCGAAGTGCGCCGCTGGGGCACCCCGCGCAGCTTCGATTTTGCGATCCAGGACCACGTCGCCCTGGGCGAGCGCAACGGCTACCTCGACTTCGAGACCGCAGCCAAGCTGTCGGGCGCGCGGTTTGCCCTGCTGCGCGGCCCGATCGCCCGTCTGCACCGTGCCCTGGCGCAGTTCATGATCAACCTGCACACCGCCGAGCATGGCTACGAGGAAGCCTACACCCCGTACCTGGTACAGGCCCCGGCGCTGCAAGGTACCGGCCAGCTGCCCAAGTTCGAGGAAGACCTGTTCAAGATCAGCCGCGAAGGCGAGGCCGACTTCTACCTGATCCCGACGGCCGAAGTGTCGCTGACCAACATCGTGGCCGGCGAAATCGTCGATGCCAAGCAACTGCCGATCAAGTTCGTCGCCCACACGCCATGCTTTCGTAGCGAAGCCGGTGCGTCGGGTCGCGACACCCGCGGCATGATCCGCCAGCACCAGTTCGACAAGGTCGAGATGGTCCAGGTGGTCGAGCCGGGCAAGTCGATGGAAGCCCTCGAAGGCCTGACTGCCAACGCCGAGCGCGTGCTGCAGCTGCTGGAGCTGCCTTACCGCGTACTGTCGCTGTGCACCGGCGACATGGGCTTCAGTGCCGTGAAGACCTACGACCTGGAAGTGTGGGTGCCGAGCCAGGACAAGTACCGCGAAATTTCCTCGTGCTCCAACTGCGGCGACTTCCAGGCGCGCCGCATGCAGGCCCGCTGGCGCAACCCGGAAACCGGCAAGCCGGAGCTGGTGCACACCCTCAACGGCTCGGGCCTGGCTGTAGGCCGTACCCTGGTGGCAGTGCTGGAGAACTACCAGCAGGCTGATGGCAGCATCCGTGTACCGGACGTGCTCAAGCCTTACATGGGTGGCCTGGAGATCATCGGTTAAATGGAGTTCCTGCCGCTGTTCCACAACCTGCGGGGCAGCCAGGTGCTGGTCGTGGGTGGAGGCGAGATTGCCCTGCGCAAGTCTCGCCTGCTGGCCGATGCAGGTGCCGTGCTGCGGGTGGTTGCCCCTGAAATCGAGGGGCAGCTGGCCGAACTGGCACGCTCCAGTGGCGGCCAGACCCTGGCCCGCGGCTATCACGAAAGCGACCTCGACGGTTGTCAGCTGATCATCGCCGCCACCGACGACCAGGCGCTCAACGCCCAGGTATCGGCCGATGCGCGCCAGCGCTGTGTGCCGGTCAACGTGGTGGATGCGCCGGCCTTGTGCACGGTGATCTTCCCGGCGATCGTCGACCGTTCGCCACTGGTGGTGGCAGTGTCCAGCGGCGGCGATGCGCCGGTGCTGGCACGCCTGATCCGCGCCAAGCTGGAAACCTGGATTCCTGCCGCCTATGGCGAACTGGCCGGCCTGGCCGCGCGCTTTCGCCATCGGGTCAAGGAGCTGTACCCCGACGTGAACCAGCGTCGTGGGTTCTGGGAAGACGTGTTCCAGGGCCCGATTGCCGAGCGCCAGCTGGCCGGGCAGGGCGCCGAAGCCGAACGCCTGCTGCAGGCCAAGGTGGACGGCGCGCTGCCGCAGACCTCGGGCGAGGTGTACCTGGTGGGGGCGGGGCCGGGTGATCCGGACTTGCTGACCTTCCGTGCGCTGCGCCTGATGCAGCAGGCCGATGTGGTGCTGTACGACCGCCTGGTGGCGCCCGCCATCATCGAGTTGTGCCGGCGCGACGCCGAGCGCATCTACGTGGGCAAGCGCCGCGCCGATCACAGTGTGCCGCAGGACCAGATCAACCAGCTGCTGGTGACCCTGGCCAAGCAAGGCAAGCGCGTGCTGCGCCTCAAGGGCGGCGATCCGTTCATCTTCGGCCGGGGTGGAGAGGAGATCGAAGAGCTGGCCGAGCATGGCATACCCTTCCAGGTGGTGCCGGGCATCACTGCGGCCAGCGGCTGCTCGGCGTATGCCGGCATCCCGCTGACCCATCGCGATTATGCCCAGTCGGTGCGCTTCGTGACCGGCCACCTCAAGGACGGTACCAGCAACCTGCCGTGGAATGACCTGGTGGCGCCTGCGCAGACCCTGGTGTTCTACATGGGGCTGGTGGGCTTGCCGACCATCTGTGCCGAGCTGATTCGTCACGGTCGTGCGGCTAGTACGCCGGCGGCGCTGGTGCAGCAGGGCACTACCACCAACCAGCGGGTGTTTACCGGCACCCTGGCCGACCTGCCGCAACTGGTGGCGGAGCATGAAGTGCATGCGCCGACGCTGGTGATCGTGGGCGAGGTGGTGCAGCTTCGCGAGAAGCTGGCATGGTTCGAAGGGGCTCAGTAACAACAGCTTCGCCAGCAAGGCTGGCTCCTGCAGGTACACGCGACCCACTGCAGGAGCCAGCCTTGCTGGCGAAGGGGCCCTTCAACCCCTGATCAAAAAC